>CAJBVU010000303.1 GCA_903959115.1 uncultured Bacteroidota bacterium | reverse complement strand
CACACAAGCGTAATAACATGTTGGAAGAAATGATGTTTCAAGGGAAGTTGTGGTACAGTTTGGTTGCTTTATTTCCTGACCGGACTCCATGGGAATTGTTGGGATACGACGAAAAGGAATGGAAGTGGATGATGAAAGAAGAAGGTCAGATCTGGAAGCATTTTTTGGATAACAAATTGCTATTTAGTACCAAATTTAACGACTATAAACGCTATTTCGCATTTGGAAACAAAACCTTTGGGGGTGGCGTGCCCGAAGACTGCCCGCCTTTGATAGGCAATTTCATTGGCATGCGCATCGCACAGACATTTGCTGCGAAAAACGATGCCAATCTCGATCAAATCTGGCGAAATGTGAACGCCAATCAGTTTTTACAAGCTTCAACTTACAATCCAATCAAATAATTATTATGAATCAGGAATTAATGTCATACATGTCGGCACGACTCAAAGAGAATCAGTTTATTCAGTTTGTTGGGTTGGAGTTAACCGACATCGATACGCATTTTGCGGCGATGGAATTGAATATCAAACCCCACCACATGCAGCATACGGGTTTCACCCACGGCGGAGTGACTGCTACCATTTGCGATGTAACGACGGGGATTGCGGCGTATACAGCGATTTTTGGAAATGGCAACACCGCGAAAAACGTAGTGACGGTGGATTTGAAGGTGTCGTATGTGAATCCTTCGATTTCAAGCAAAATTCGTTCTATGGGGAAGGTGACCAAAGCTGGACAGAATTTGATGTTTTGTGAAGGTCAGGTTTTTGATGTTTTTGAGGATGGCACAGAAAAGCTGGTGGCAACTGCGGTTTCTATTATGGCGGTGATTGACGCGCCTCTAAAAGCTACAGTTTCGTAAAAATTGATTTAATATCGCATCAAAATGTCGGTAGAATATAGAAAAGTACTTTACGCAAATTACCACACCACGCAGAGTGGTCGGGCATCATTGACATCGGCTGAGGCGTTGTTCGAGCGCGAAAAACGTCAGTTTGAGCGCGAGATTTTACCCTTGTTGCATTCGGCCTCCAAAACGTCGAGGATTTTTGATATGGGTTGCGGCAGCGGCAGTTTGTTAAAGGGCTTGAAGGATGTGGGCTATACCAATGTGATAGGGATGGATTTGAGCGAGGAGCAAGTGAATATGGCGCACGAATTTGGTGTTTCTGAAGTGGTTTTGGGCGATGCGATGCAGTTTTTTCGCAGTTCTGAGGAGCGGTTTGATGTAATCACAGGCATGGATATCATAGAACATTTTACCAAGGACGAATTGGTGGAGTTGTTGCAGTTGATCCAAAGCAAGTTGAAAAATGGGGGCATGGCAATTTTCCGTACACCCAATATGGATGCACCGATTGCTACGGCCTTTGCGATAGGAGATTTCACCCATGAAAATTATTTAAATGCCAGTTCGGCAGAGCAAGTGATGCTGTCTTGCGGTTTTGGCGATGTGAACGTGAAGCCCAGTTTTATGCGTGTGAATGGGTTATTGAAAGAAGGTCTTCGCGGCATTTTTTATCGGATACTGAGCTTGCGTTTGAAGCTCCAATTGTTTGCTACGGCACGCAGTACCCAAAAGGTGTTGTT
>CAJBVU010000302.1 GCA_903959115.1 uncultured Bacteroidota bacterium | reverse complement strand
GTAAATGCCGTTTGGTTAGAGCGAATTTCTGGTACAGTAAATTATTCTCAAGAGTACAATTATCCGATATATGCAAACTGCGCATATGATCAGATTAGATCACAATTCGTGTATTCCCTTTCTCATTTTTTGTTCCATGAGTTTTTGCTGGGCATAAGTGTACGACAAAAACTTAGTCAAACCGGCTCCCATACCATTCCAAATTGGTTCCTACAAGGCTTGGGTTCCTATCTGGCGTCTGGGTGGACTGCGAATTCGGCCGATGAATTTGCATTTTATGAATGTAATGGCGGGTTTAAGTCGCCGAATCAAATTGTACCTATGGGTGCGCAGGTATATGGTAAGAAAATTTGGCGTGATTTGTTTCAAACCTATGGAAAGTCTGTGGTTTCTACGATGTTGTTTGTTCTCAAGTATACTGGGAACGCAGAGTCCGCGATTGAGTACGTGACTGGAAAGTCATTTGATGTTTGGAATAAAGAAAGAATATCAAGCCAAAATCAAGCATTGGGAACGCCAACAAATACCGAGATTGATTTGCCCTTAAAGTATCGAGCCATACCCATCAAGAAGATTGTAAAACACAATGAGAAACTCGCAATACAATGGTTTACTCCCGGATCGGTCAAGGTTTCAATTTATAATTCAATTTCCACAAAACTCTACGATGTAATCAGTTATGAATACCCGGCTCTTCTTGAGGAATTGAATTTTCAGCCAATACAATTGGTGGGGTTTTTTGTCAAAGAGAATTCATCACATAACCTGCCCCACGCGGCTATTGAAATGCTATCACTAGAGTCTGTAGCAAATCGCCATCGAACGCTAGTTTTTATTGATAGCGCGGGTAAAAGAAGATACTCGGTAGATTTGGGGCCTGGGAGATCACACCCTGTCCAATTTATATTGACGGTTGATGTTCATCATATTGACAGCGAGCAGATCGATGAAACGGGTTCAGAGAACCTTAACACCTATATATCGATTGTTAACCAATTGGGCGTTAATAAGTTAATAAAAGCCCAATTTTCCTTGAACGATACAACGCATGAATCTACAGAAATTCAATTAGAGGAATTGCCCGTGGATCGTCTAGACATTGCCCATCAACAGAATGATTCAATTTATTATGCAATTGATATTGATAAAATTGAAAAAGATCGTTGGGTTATGTTGTTTAACCAGTTAATCGGTGACTCAACAAAGACACTTCGTGTGGATACATTGACAGAAAAACCGATCGTTCGTGGATTGGTGATTGAAGGGCAAGGACAATTAAGTTATGTGCAAAGCGAGGGTGAAGTTTGGCGACTGCGCTTTTATCATTTTAAAGATAATTCTGATTACCGATGGCAATCTGAAGTAAAAAACAGCTTCTATACGCAGTCTTCTGTAGGTGGATTGGGTAATATTATCGAATCGAGTTTTGGAAGTTCATTATCGTCGGTTCGTTTTTTAGACCCCGCAAAAGAGACTGTTAGGGAGCTGGAGCTATTGACAAAAAATGATAGCATCGATAACCGAAAGAAAAAGGAGGCTCCAAACAAGATTTCAACCAAATTGGTGGAAATAGATTCTCTTCATAGTTCTTGGGAGTATTTGGTTGCCTTTCCTAAGCGAAAATGGACATCACCGTTAAATAATGAAAAGACCCTGCATTATTCAGGCAAATACGATAGTTCTAAGGGCCGGAATTCGTTCTATTTAAGTCAAGGCGGTTTGTATTTTGGCAACGCCGATTATCCACTGTCTTATCTGAATGAAATTAAGCCATATTTACTTTACAATCAGCCTTTTACTCCTGAAATGCGATTCTATTTGATTGATAAGAATCACAATTATCGTATGTCGTTTGGCATATTATCCAACTTAGCTTTGAATCGTTTGGGGCTCCGAATGGAACAGGAATTTAATTGGGGTAAATATCAAATTAATCAGCAGCTTCTTTCGCGCAGTCGAACATTTTATTTGAATGAGATGTCGTTAAAGAAAAATGTAACCAATTTTTTCAGCGTTTCGATTCAAAGGAATTGGATTTCAAATTTCAGTTTATCATCCGGTATTCAGATTATCGAAGACATGTATTTCGACAAGATAGTTAATCCCGGATTTTCTTCATTTAAGAATTACTCATTCAAAACAGCTGGGCTCGTCTTTGGGCTTGATTGGAATAATCGACAGCGAGCAATGCGATTGGAAAATTCTTGGCTAATCTCCTTAAAGTCCAGCATAATTGTAAACCAGGTGAGTACAGCCAATCCAATACCCAATAAATTGTATATCAATGGCAATAGTATGGGAACATCGTATCAATTTAAATTGGGACTACAGATTGAAAAACAATTAGTTAAAGGCCTTTACTTTAAGTCTAACATTATGGCAAATAAATCGGCTGGAAATGCACTAACATTGTTTTGGGTTGGCGGATCTGAAGGTTGGATTTCTAAAGACATGTGGCAAACTGATATCTCAACAGAATATTCAAATACGAAATATTTATATCGAGCCAACGGCGGTTTTGTCAGAGGCTTTCTGTCCGGTGAGCGGATTGGAACAGGTTCTGTATCGATTCAAAATGAAATTCTGACGCAGCCATTCAAGCAGTTTGGTCAAAAAATCATCAAGCAGCATTTTTACGAATCGCTTACTTTCTATGGATTTTTTGATATTGGGACTGCATTTATCGGAAATTCACCGGCCAATCCGATGAACCCGTTCAACACTGTAATTGTAAAAACTCCAAATTACTGGATGTCGATTACCTCAAAACGTAATCCTTACTTGGTTGGCACAGGGTTAGGAGTCAGTGCGAATGTACTTCGAACGCCATTGCGCTATGAATTGGCTTTTGGTTTGAAAGAAGGTAAATTGATGCCTCCAATCCAACAAGTTTGTATGTCGTGGTTTTTTTAATTAAATACTCACGAAATGATGTGTTAAAATAGCCAATTTGTGTTTATTTTGCAGGTCATATATATACCATGAGTTTTTTCAGTTTTCTAACCCAGGAACTTGCCATCGATTTAGGTACAGCCAACACACTTATCATCCATAAGGACAAGGTAGTTGTTGACGAGCCTAGTATCATCGCAATTGAACGAAATACGGGCAACGTGATTGCCATTGGCAAAGATGCAATGCAGATGTTTGGAAAGGAAAACGAGGGCATTAAGACAATTAGGCCTTTGAAAGATGGAGTAATTGCGGATTTCCAAGCGGCCGAGCATATGATTCGTGGAATGATTAAGATGATGAATCAAAAACAACGCTGGATTTCACCTCAGCTAAAAATGGTTATTTGTATTCCATCTGGTATCACTGAAGTTGAAAAACGGGCCGTAAAGGACAGTGCTGAGCGCAGTGGCGCTAAAGAAGTATATTTGATACACGAGCCGATGGCGGCGGCCGTTGGTATTGGAATCGATGTCACCCAGCCTCAAGGAAATATGATTGTTGATATTGGCGGTGGTACTACTGAAATTGCAATTATTGCTTTGGGTGGTATTGTTTGCGATGAAAGTATTCGTGTTGCCGGTGATGAATTCAACTTGGATATTTTGGAATACATGCGCAGAGAGCACAACTTGTTGATTGGTGAACGTACTGCAGAAAAAATTAAAATTCATATTGGATCGGCTTTACAGGAATTAGATACTCCTCCAGAAGACTATGCAGTGTTTGGTAGAGATTTAATGACGGGAATCCCGAAACAGATTATCGTTAGCTATAGTGAGATAGCAAGAGCGTTGGATAAGAGCATTATGAAAGTTGAGGAAGCTGTCTTGCGTGCTTTGGAGCAATCGCCACCTGAATTAAGTGCTGATATTTTGACAAATGGAATTTGGCTAACCGGTGGTGGTGCTTTGCTCAGAGGGCTCGACAAGCGAATTGCGGCCAAAACTAAATTGAAAGTACATATTGCTGAAGACCCTCTTCGTGCTGTTGTTCGTGGTACTGGTACTGCATTGAAGAACATCGGTCGTTTCAAGTTTTTAATGACAGCTTAATTTTAGTCAATCATGTTGGTGATATTCCGTTGGATACGGAATCAAGCATACCCCCTACTTTATGTTTTGCTGCTCTTAAGTGCGGTTACACAGATTTTTAGGTATCATTTTTACCAACACAGTATATATTTTGGTCATGCCCTGGGCATACACCGAAGCATCGATGTTTGGAGGTCCGACATCACAAGTTATTTCAAATTACGAACCACAAATGAGCAGTTGGTGAAAGAAAATGGCTTGCTACGTAATCAATTAAATTGGAATCTCACAAGCAATTCACCAAAAGGAGCATCTACCTATAAGGATACTTTTACAAAGACCCTTATCAAGTACGAATATATTCCCGCCCGTGTTATTCGAAATTCTGTGAATGAGCAGAACAATTTCATCGTTTTAGATCGAGGATACAAGGATGGTATCAAAAAGCACATGTCGGTTATTTGCCCTATGGGAATTGTGGGTGTCGTTGTAGAATCAGCGGCTCATTACTCATTGGTTATGTCGGTTTTGAATTCTAAATTTGAAATTACCCCCTATTTCTATAACCTAAAAATCAGCCAAGGTGTAATTTCCTGGAACGGTGATGATCCCAATTATGTAGAGTTGGAAGAAGTAAATCGATTTGTTAAACTAAAAAATGGCATGAAACTTTATACGAGCAACTATTCACTATTGTTCCCTGCCGGAATTCCGATTGGTACTATTGAAAAATCCGAATCCAATTTGAAATCAAATTTTTATAGCATCAAAGTAAAATTGGCTACCGATTTTAGTCAATTAGATGTCGTAACAGTCATAAAAAACATCCACCAAAACGAATTGGACGTATTGAATCAAATCATACCAACTGAGGAAGGAGGCGCCAATGATTGAAGTTGTTAGATTTATTGTAGGCGGACTTTTTTTTGCGCTGATTCAAACATTAATTTTCAAAGAAGTAAATATCGCCTGGTGGATTAAGCCAATGCCTTATGTCTACTTGTTTTTGATATTACCTCTTTCTTCCAACCGATTTGGTGTTTTGATTGGGGCTTTCTTCTTTGGGCTTACAATTGACGCATTTGGAGGTAGTTTGGGCATGCACACAGCGGCATGCGTTACCACCGTTTTCGTTAAGTATTACATTGATTTGTATTTCTTGGATGAAAATTCCATGCAATTGCAAGGCATGAGGTATATGCAAATTGACTATAAGGGATGGCAGTGGTATGCTATTTACTCTTTCGCGATTCTTTTGACTCACCATTTGGTATTTTTTATTTTTGATTATTTTAGTTGGTCATCTCTGTTTACAATTCTGTTTGTATCGGTATGTAGCGCCTTTATTTCTTTGTTATTTATACAAATATTCCGTTTGCTTCTAGGTCATAAATAAACATCATGGAAAAAGGTAGTAAGCGTCAGGTTGTTTATATCGGGTTAATCGCGTTCGTTTTTATTATCTATTCCTTAAAGTTGGCGAGTATTCAATTGGGAGAAGTGCCATATAAAAAGATGGCAATTAACAACGCACTAAACAAAATTACACTCTACCCATCGCGAAGTAATATTTTTGATCGTAAGGGTAAATTAATGGTATATAGTACGCAGATGTACGATTTATCGTCTTTTCCCTATGAAATAAAAAAGCTAGATACTGGTTTACTATGCTCAATTCTAGAAATCGACTTACCAACGGTGAGGCATTTAATATTGGATGCAAGAATTAGGGCCAAGAAGCGACAGAAAAATAATGCTTTCAATAACAGTGCGCTCTTTTATGCCAATTTGAGCAATAAACAATTCACTCTTTTGCGGGAGAATATTTACCGATTGCCGGGCTTTTATATTGAGTCTAGGACAGACCGACAGTTTGCAACGACAACAGCGCCACATGCATTGGGATATTTGGGTGAAGCAGATGAATCCTTAATTGTGTTGGATGATTACAATCAACCTGGAGATTTGGTTGGTATTACAGGGATCGAGAGGTATTACGAAAAACAAATTAGGGGTATAAAAGGCGTTAAAACGGTTTGGCAGGATAGAACGTATACAGAACGAGGCGTTGTAAAAGACACGCAGTTTAATTATCCGTCCACGGCAGGACCTGATGTGATTAGTTCATTAGATTTTGATTTGCAGGAATACGGTCGATTGTTGTTAAATGGCAAAAAAGGCAGTATTGTAGCCATTGAGCCTAGTACTGGCGAGGTGATAGCCTTTATCAATAATCCCGACTACGACCCAAATACTATGGTTGGTAGAGAACGGGCAAAAACGTTCAAATCGTTGTTAAGGGATGAGCAGAAACCTTTGTACAATCGCGCGGTGAAAGGTGTCTACCCTCCTGGTTCCACGTTTAAAACGGTAATGGCGTTAATTGCGATGCAAGAAGGTGTTTTATCGCCGGAAACCACACATGGTTGTGCGGGTGGTTATCGACTAGGAAGCATTCGCGTAGGTTGTCACCCACATGGTGGACCCTTAGACCTTCGCGGATCAATTAGAATTTCGTGTAACAGTTATTATTGTCAGGTATTTCGAGATATTATCGACAATCCTAAATATGGCGATGTAAAATTGGGTTATGCCGCTTTGGAAAAACACCTGCGATCATTTGGCTTGGGCAGTCAGCTCAATATTGATTTATTGGGTGAATCTAGGGGAAACATCCCATCAGTAGCTCAGTTAAACCGTAGACATGGAGATCGTTGGAAAAGTAGTACCGTAATTTCATTGAGTATTGGCCAAGGTGAAATACTATTAACTCCCTTGCAAATTTGCAATGTGGCTGCCATAATTGCCAATCGGGGCTGGTACTATGCGCCTCACTTGGTTAAAAAAATTGATGGATTTAAGGATACTGCATGGGATCGCAAGTATAAATTAAAAAAATTCACAACAATAAACCCCACCTATTTTGCAACAATTATTGATGGAATGAGTGATGTAACCAAGCCCGGTGGAACAGCAAATGGTACCGGTATCGCCGATATTGAAATTTGTGCCAAAACGGGTACCGCTCAAAACCCTCATGGCAAGGATCACTCAATCTACATGGCATTTGCACCCAAGGACAACCCAAAGATAGCCATCGCTGTATTGGTAGAAAATGGCGGGTTTGGTGCCACTTGGGCCGCGCCTATTGCAAATTTGATGATCGAAAAATACCTCAAACCTGGTGTAGAAACTTCAAAGCCAGCAATGGAAGAGCGACTAAAAACTAGCGTAATAAAATAATCCGATTTGAAATACTCACCCTTAAATAATAGTGCACAAGAAAAAATAGATGGCTTATCTATTTTCCTGTTCATTGTTTTGGTGATTATTGGCTTTTTGAGCATCAGTTCTGCAACATCGGATGTCAATCAAGAGTTTTATTCCCTCTCCCCAATCGCAATTAAGCAGCTGATTTGGATAGGCGGCTCTATTGTCATCATTTTTACCATATTGTATTCCAATGTTGTGGTAATTGATTACTTCACCTATGGATTCTATGCTGTCGCAATTACATTGAATATAGCCGTATTATTTCTAGGTCGGGAGGTCTCTGGGGCTAAATCGTGGTTTGGTTTTGGTGGTATTGGAATACAACCCAGTGAATTTGCTAAAGTAGCAACAGCAATGGCACTCGCCAAATACTTAGGAACGTATGGAATTCGCTTTCAAGGTGCACGAAATATTGCCATTTGTTTGTTGATATTCCTCCTTCCAATGGCTATCATTTTGATTCAAAACGATACCGGAAGTGCATTGGTTTTCTTGTCTTTCTTTCTTGTATTATATCGCGAGGGATTGCCTGGGTTTATTTTAATCTCTGCGGTTTGGTTGATGTTTTTGGCAATTTGTAGAATTGTGAGTGAGGCAACCGGAATCTCTAGTTATTACGGTTATGGATTGCTCTTGGGACTGGGTAGTATTATGGTGTTTTTTGCAAGGAAAGACCGAGGCATTAGTGGTCTGATTACATTCATTGCTGTTGTTTCTGCTGCATTTTATACTATTGTAGGAACTGTATACTCCAGCCTTCTACAACAATATCAACGTGACCGGATTGAACTCGTACTTGGATTAAAATCGGATGACCGCGGCTTGGGCTTCAATTTGCGTCAGTCTAAAATTGCCATTGGCGCTGGTGAGATGTGGGGCCGAGGCTATTTAAAAGGGACCCAAACAAAAATGGGATTTGTACCGGAGCAGCATACGGATTTTATTTTTGATACCATTGGTGAAGAGTGGGGTTTTGTAGGGGCAATCGTATTTCTTTTGATTTTTTGTGGCTTGCTGACAAGGATTGTGATTTTGGCAGAACGACAATCTACGACTTTTGGCAGGGTATTGGGGTATTCATTGGCTTGTGTACTATTCTTCCACCTTTCCATTAATATCGGTATGACAATTGGCTTGGTACCCACAATTGGTATCCCTCTCCCATTTATTTCTTTCGGTGGAAGTAGTTTATGGGCATTTACCTTGTTTTTATTTACCTTTTTAAGGGTAGATCAGGTAAGAAAGTAAATCGATAAATCATTAATATTGTAGGTATAAATTATGAATAAGTTTCACTGGTGTGGCTTTTCGCTATTGGGTATTATGGCGATGTCTATGATGGTTTCCTGCGGGAAATCTTCAGATGAAAATGTAGATAAGCTTTTCGAAAAGATGGAGTCTGATGTAACAGGCATTGATTTCGTAAATACCGTGCCCGAAAACGATACATTGAACCAATTTATCTACCATTATCTATACAACGGCAGTGGCGTAGCTATTGGCGATATCAACAACGATGGTTTAAATGATTTGTATTTTACAGGGAATGAGCAATCATCTCGCCTATACTTAAATAAAGGGGATTTTAAGTTTGAAGATATTACTGAGAAAAGTGGGACCGGCACAAAGCAATGGATTAGTGGCGTTACAATGGTTGACGTAAACAATGATGGATGGTTAGATATTTACGCTTGCTCATCGGGCCCTTTAAAAGGCAAAGACTCGAAACGAAATCGACTCTTTTTGAATCAAAAAAATGAGACTTTTAAAGAAGTTAGTGCCGAATGGGGTGTTGATGATGCCGGCAATGCAACGTGTGCAACTTTTTTTGATTATGACAATGATGGGGACTTGGATTTCTATTTAGGAAACCACGCCGATCAATTCTTTTCCAACATTAATACTCCGTTTACGCGGACGCTAAATATGACAGAATCTAGCCAACAACATTTTTATCGAAATGACGGGAATAAATACACCGATGTTTCAGAAAAAGTAGGTGTTGTTAGAATGGGATATTGCCTTAGCGCTGCGGCAGCGGATTACAATAACGACGGATTCATGGATTTATATGTTTGTAATGATTACCATGTACCAGACTGCTATTACATAAACAATGGGGATGGAACATTTACGGATAAATTTGATGAGTTCTTTAAACATTCCAGTACCAATTCAATGGGTTCGGATGTTGCTGATGTGAACAATGATGGATGGAGTGATTTGATCACTGTAGATATGCTTTCTGAAAGTCCAAGACGTTACATGAGCTTGATGGGGCCGAAGGATTATGACTACACGATGGTAGGCATCAAAAACGGCTACAAACATCAGTACATGAAAAACAACTTGCAAATGAATTTGGGCAATGGCCACTTTTCTGACCTCTCCTACTTGTATGGAGTTGCTAAGTCGGATTGGAGCTGGAGTCCCTTGTTATCGGATTTCAATGATGATGGTTTTGTGGATTTGTTTATTTCAAATGGTTATTATCGTGATGTAACAAATTTGGATTTTATACTGTACCAGTCGAGATACGAGCAACAGCAAAAACAAGGTTTAACGCATGAGCAATTGTTAAAAAAACTGCCCTATGAGAAAATCCAGAATTTCTTCTTCTTAAACAATGCGGGGCAAGGGTTTACAAATAGAGCATCAGAAGCGGGTCTAGATGATTTAAGTTCAAGTACGGGATCGGCAATTGGCGACCTAGATGGCGATGGGAGGTTTGATCTAGTCGTTTGCAACCAAGGTGAAAAACCATTTATCTACAAGAATGTTAACACGAGCAATAATTACCTAAACGTTCAGTGTCGCGGTGAAAAGAATCAAAACCATTTTGGTGTTGGTTGTCAATTAATTGTTGAAGATAGCGCCGGTAAAATTCGCAAATTCGAAATACAGCCAAGTAAAGGATATCAAAGCTCTTCGGAACATATGGTCCACATTGGATTGGGTACTCAAACGGAATTGCAAAAACTTACAGTGGTTTGGCCCAATGGAAGCTCTCAGATATTAACTGGGGTCAAAGCAAATCAAACAGTGACCGTAAATTCATCTGATGCAAATGTTAAATTCAATTGGGTCAATTATAGCAATCAAGGCAAAGTGAATTATTTTGACGATAACGCAACCAAATGGAATTTCAATTTTATTCATTCTGAGCAAGAAAATCCGGATTTCAAGCGTGAACCTCTATTGCCTCACAGATACACCACCTTGGGGCCGGGAATGGCTTCTGCTGACGTAAACGGTGATGGCACGGTAGATATTTTCATTGGTGCTGCGAGAGAAAGCAGCGGTTCTTCTCTATTGCTTCAAGACAATAGCCCCGAAGGAAAGCTAATTCCTGCAAAATCACAGCCATGGAAGGCGTTAGACGTAGATGTGATGGGTGCTGTCTTTTTTGATTCCGATGGCGATAATGACCAGGATTTGTATGTTGCGGTAGGTGGATCTGAGTTCAGTTGGCCATCGAATAAATATGAACATAAACTGTACACGAACGATGGCAAAGGAAATTTCAACGAATCCAAAGGTGCACTTCCTGGCGTGGTTAGTAGCGCAAGTTCCGTTACATCATCTGATTTTGATGGCGACGGTGATTTAGATCTATTTGTTGCAGGAAGAATTATGCCAGGTAATTGGCCAGCTTTAGGTGTTCGCAGTTACTTGCTTCAAAACAATGGAGGGAAATTCAAAGATGTCACTACAGCGTTGGCACCTGACCTTGAAAATGCAGGTATGATTTGTTCCGCAGTTTTTTCAGATTATAATGGCGATGGTAAACCTGATCTCGTTCTTGCCGGTGAATGGATGCCATTGATATTTATGGAAAATTCGGGTGGAAAATTCATTAACAAGACTGGCGATGTAGGTGATATGTCACTTTCGGGTTGGATGAATAGTATTTTACCTGTAGACATCGACAACGACGGTGATTTAGACTATATCGTTGGTAACAAAGGAAACAATAGCTTTATTCAAGCCAAATCGGGCAGTCCTACCAAAGTGTATTGGGCCGATTTTGATGGCAATGGAAGTCAGGACGTGACGATGAGCTATTCTTATAATGGGGCAGACTACCCTATTTTTACCATGGATGAGATGGGGAAAGCGTATCCATTTTTCATTAATAAGAAATTTACTACCTACAGCGATTTTGCTGGTAAAACAATGGATGAGATTTTTGGCGCCGATGTGCTAAAGCAGAACCAATTAACCGTTAATTACTTCTCTAGTTTTGTCGCCATAAATAATGGAGGTAAATTCAGCATGGTAGAACTACCAATGTGGGCGCAGGCAGGTCCTGTATTTGGAATGACAGCTTTTGATGTAGATGGGAATGGGTTCGATGATATCATTTGCACTGGCAACAATTACAATACGCGAGTTCCACATGGCAGAGACGATGCCATTCCTTCCTTTGTTTTGATGAATAATGGCGGAAGCTTTGAATATAAATCGGGAGCTCAATTGGGGCTTTACAACCAAGGCGATGGCAAATCATTAATATCATTACCAACCAAGGGAAAGGCGGTGAGATTTATGATTGCAAATAACAATGGACCTGCCAAAGGTTTTGAACTAAAGGAATCTGGCAAAACGGCAGCGATTGAATTCGTGAAAGCACCGTCCCAAGCGTCTTATGCCAGAGTCACAGTAAATGGTTCGATCAAGATGGTTAACCTTAACCGCGGACAAGGATATTTATCATCCCAAGCTCCTGGCGTCTACAAAACCAAAGGGGTTTCGAAGATTGAATTCTATAACTCAAATGGTAAACGAATCTAATCTTGGTAATTATTAGATAAAATTGCATTCTTCGATGAATTTCATTATTTTTGCGTCCTAATTTTAAGAAAATGGCTGTTACTAAACTCAAAAGAAAAGAAGCAAAAAACAGAAGCAGAATGACCAAGCGCGTTGATAACATCAAACGTTTAAAAATGGTTACGAACATTGCTTCTCCATACAAAGGCGTTTCAGGAATTATCTTGGAAGATCAAGAAAACCAATAAATGTCATTGTTTTAGATAGTTAAGGCACGCAACTTTGCGTGCCTTTTTTTATATATTTACATCTCTGAGTCATGAAAAAAATCTACCCTATTCTAATCATTGCCATCATTTTCCTAGCCATGTCTTGCGGAAAGCCCGCTGAAAAGGAAAATAAGATCATTCACAACGACATTCTGACGACTTGCAACCTGGCAATTCAAAATGCGATTGTAGTTGATCACGTAGCGGCACCAGTGGGTTCTAGGCGCTATGTTTATGCCTCTATTGCGGCATACGAGGCCCTTGTGCCATTCTATTCTGAATATCAAAGCGCAGCGCCCATGATGAATGGACTCAAGTCTGCGCCATCGCCCGATACTTCAAAACGATACTGTCTCGATTTGGTAGCCTTGGCTGCACATACTTACGTAAGTCAAAAACTGGTTTATAAAGAAGATAGTATCATCAACTTTAGAAAACGTATGCTCGATGATTATAAATCTCAAATGTCGAACTCGATGTTTGAATCTTCCATCGCTTATGGTGATTCAGTGGGAAATCATATCGTAAAATGGTCAAAAAAGGATTCATTTGCATACTTCAGAGGTCGTGAATTTTTCTTAACTCGTAATAAGCCAGGTTCTTGGGAGCCTACACCACCCGACTTCATGGAAGCCATCGAACCCAATTGGGGTAAAATTAGACCCGTATTAGTTAAGTCGGTCCGTGATTTCACATGGGAACAACCCGAACCATTTTCAACCAATAAAAAGTCTCGTTTTTACCGTATTACCAAAGAGGTGTATGATACGGTAAATGCAAAGAATCCGGCCAATCTGGAAACCGCTTTGTATTGGGACGACAATCCGAATGCATCGGTACACTACGGCCATGCTACCATAAATATTTTGAAGGTAAGTCCAGCCGGACATTGGCTTTCGATGTTTTCAACCGTAGCGCGACAGAAGAATTATAGTTTGATTGAGACTGCAGATGGTATGATGCGTCTTTCATCAGCGATTTTTGATGCGTTTATCACTTGTTGGTATGTAAAATATCAAACCGACTATGTGCGACCCATTTCGGCGGTACATCAATTGATTGATTCAAGTTGGGTCGCGCCAATACAAACACCTGGATTTCCGGAATACCCTTCAGGACATAGCGTAGTTTCAAGTGCCGCAGCAACCGTGCTAACAGCCCAGTTTGGCGAATATGAATTTACCGATAGCGCAGAAGCTGAATTTGGCCTAGGCGTTCGACGGTTTAAGAATTTTAGAGAAGCAAGCAATCAAGCCTGTGTTTCAAGACTGTATGGAGGAATTCACTTTGTAGATGCCATTAAACACGGAAAAACATTGGGTAACTCCGTAGGGGAATACCATGTGAATCATTTGAAGACGAGGAAGTAGTCGGATTACAAAGACTCCAATCGCTTGGTAATCAATGCGATTTTCTCTTGTGCGTCAGCCAATTTCTTCCGTTCCATTTCAACTACTTCCGCTTTTGCATTGGAAACGAATCGTTCATTACTAAGTTTTTTCAGTACCGATTCTGCAAAACCGATGTAATATGTTAGGTCTTTATTGAGTTCCTCCTTTTCCTTTTCAGGGTCAATTGTTTGATCTAACTCACACCATACTTCGTAAATGCCTACCAAAATGGGTTGACCATTAAGTATTCCATCTGATGCGATCACATTGATTCCTACGTTCGCCAATTTTTCAATTAAGCTCGCATTGTCAATTAGAACAGATGCATTTCCAGGGATCCACAATTGTATGCACTCCTTAGGGGATAAACCTTTGGTATTGCGTAAATTTCTGATTTCAGAGACCAATAATAATGGTTCCATCGGAAAAGACGATAAAGCATTAATGGCCTTTGGATAGTCGCTAATAACCAAAGGTTTATCTGGATTGCCTTGATGGATCGCATGGTGTATTTCCTCAGAAATAAATGGCATATAAGGGTGTAACATTGCCATCAATTGACCAAAAATTGTTTGGGTTTCAAGCAAGGTGTTCTTTGCTATTGGATCGCCAAATGGCGGTTTTACGGCTTCCAAGTAAACAGCACAGAAATCGTCCCAAATCAACTTATAGATATTCATAAGTGCATCGGACAATTTAAATTCCGCAAAGAACTTTTCGTTCTCAATTAACACTTGTTGAATTCTACTATCAATAAAGACCTTCGCTTTGTTTGCGGCATCTGTACTTGGATTTTCCACCACTTCCCAACCCGTCATCAATCTATATGCGTTCCAAATTTTGTTACAGAAATTACGTCCTTGCTCTATCTGAGATTCATCAAATAAGATGTCGTTTCCGGCCGGTGCACACAACAGCAATCCCATTCTAACAGCATCGGCGCCGTACTTTTCGATCAATTCGAGCGCATCTGGGCTATTCCCAAGACTCTTACTCATTTTCCGACGCTGCTTATCACGGATCAAGCCTGTGAAATACACGTTTTTGAAAGGCATTTTACCTTCAAACTCGTACCCCGCCATGATCATTCTTGCTACCCAGAAAAACAGAATATCTGGACCGGTTACTAGATCATTCGTGGGATAGTAATAATCTAACTCAGCTTTATTTGCATCTTTTCCAATCCCATCGAACACAGAAATTGGCCATAGCCATGAACTAAACCAAGTATCTAATACATCTGGATCTTGATTAATTTCATTTGCGTTGACTTGAATGCCTTTTGCTGCAAATAATTCTAAGGCGGATTCAACTGTTTTGGCGACAACAAATTCACCAGAATTATTATACCAAGCTGGAATTCTATGCCCCCACCATAGTTGTCGTGAAATATTCCAATCCTTCACATTTTCCATCCAATGACGGTAGGTGTTTTTCAATTTAGCTGGATAGAATTTAATTTCATCGTCCATAACAGACGAAAGCACTTCTGGATTATTCTTCATGAACAATTGCATGTCCATAAACCACTGGGTACTAATCCTTGGCTCTACAACGGCATCTGTCCTTTCGCTATATCCAACATTGTGTGAATAGTTCTC
>CAJBVU010000301.1 GCA_903959115.1 uncultured Bacteroidota bacterium | reverse complement strand
GTACCTCGTTTGGTGGTTTTCATGAACAAGGTAGACATGGTAGACGATCCAGAAATGTTGGATTTGGTTGAAATGGAAATGCGTGAGTTGTTGGAATTCTACGAATTCTCAGCTGACACCCCAATCATTCGTGGATCTGCTTTGGGTGGATTGAACGGAGATGCTAAGTGGGTAGGTACCATCATGGATTTGATGAATGCCGTTGACGAATGGATTCCAGTTCCTCCCCGTTTGGTTGATCAGCCTTTCTTGATGCCTGTAGAGGATGTATTCTCGATCACTGGTCGTGGTACTGTTGCTACTGGTCGTATCGAGCGTGGTGTTATCAACGTACAGGATGCAGTAGAAATCATCGGATTTGGTTCACACATGACATCAACTTGTACTGGAGTAGAAATGTTCCGTAAGTTGTTGGATCGTGGTGAAGCGGGTGATAACGCGGGTATCTTGTTGCGTGGTATCGATAAGAACGATATCCGTCGTGGTATGGTTATCTGTGCTCCTAAGTCTGTAACTCCTCACAAGAAGTTCAAAGCTGAGGTTTACGTATTGAGCAAAGAAGAAGGTGGACGTCACACTCCATTCTTCAACAAGTACCGTCCACAGTTTTACTTCCGTACTACAGACGTAACTGGTGAAATCAGTTTGCCTGCAGGTACAGAAATGATCATGCCTGGTGATAACGTATCAATTACAGTTGAATTGATTCAGCCTATCGCTATGGAAAAGAACTTGCGTTTCGCTATCCGTGAGGGTGGAAGAACTGTAGGTGCTGGTCAGGTAACTGAGATTATCGAGTAATAGCCGAGCTATTAAGAATATAATGGGGGCATTGCAAGATGCTCCCATTTATACGGGCATAGTTCAATGGTAGAATAGAGGTCTCCAAAACCTTTGATCAGGGTTCGAATCCTTGTGCCCGTGCTAATAAAAGCGCGATGTTTGGAAGAATAAATAACTATTTCCGTGAGACCAGAGACGAGTTGGTTAACAAAGTCAGCTGGCCTACATGGGAAGAATTGAGGGAAAGCACATGGATTGTGCTTGTCGCTTCATTATTATTTGCCCTAGTAATATGGGCGCTTGATAGCGTGTTGGGTGTTAGTTTAACCCAATTTTATAAATTATTTAAATAATCATGACAACGGCAGAAGACAGACACAAGTGGTACGTGGTTCGTGCAATTACCGGACAGGAAAAGAAGGTAAAGCACAGTATTACGGTTGAGCTCGAACGCGATCGTAAGAGCGACTTTGTGCCTGAAATTCTGATCCCTACAGAGAAGGTTTATTTGATTAAGAATGGTAAAAAGGCAATCAAGGAGAGAAATGCATTCCCAGGATACATTTTAATACATGCCGATTTATCAGATCCAGAAATCATGCCTTTGATAAAGAGTGTTACAGGTGTTGTTGGGTTCTTAGGATCTAAAGACCAACCTGTTCCATTGCGTCCAAACGAGTTAAGTCGTATTTTGGGTACAGCCGATAGCTTAAGCGATTCGGAAGCAATGGATGAAGAACACTTCCTTGTAGGTGAGTCGGTGAAAGTGGTAGATGGACCGTTCAATGATTTCGACGGTGTTATCGAAGAAGTAAACGAAGAAAAGCGCAAGCTCAAGGTTATGGTGAAGATTTTCGGTCGCCGTACGCCTCTTGAGTTAAATTATAACCAAATACAAAAATTGTAACAGTAACAATGGCAAAAGAAATAACAGGTTTCGTCAAGCTCCAGGTAAAAGGTGGTCAAGCAAACCCTTCGCCTCCAATCGGTCCGGCTTTGGGTTCAAAAGGTTTGAACATCATGGATTTTTGCAAACAATTCAATGCGCGCACGCAGGACAAAATGGGGAAGGTGTTGCCGGTCGTGATTTCCGTTTATTCGGACAAATCATTCGACTTCGTCATCAAAACGCCCCCAGTGGCAATTCAATTGTTGGAAGCTACTAAGCTCCAAAAAGGCTCTACTGAACCCAACCGTAAGAAGGTAGGTTCTGTTTCATGGGATGTGGTGCAAACCATCGCTCAAGATAAAATGCCAGATTTGAATTGCTTTACTGTAGAGTCGGCCATGAAATTGGTTGCAGGTACAGCCCGCAGTATGGGTATCACGGTAACAGGGGATGCCCCATTTAATTGATTTGAATTATGAAAGTTGGTAAAAAAAGAAAAGAAGCGGAAGCTAAATACGACAACACCAAGTCGTATACTTTGCTAGAGGCTAGTAACATCCTTAAGCAAATTTCATCCACCAAATTTGATGCATCGGTAGATATCGATGTGCGTTTGGGCGTAGATCCCCGTCAGGCCAATCAAATGGTACGTGGCGTTGCATCTTTGCCACACGGTTTGGGTAAGGTGGTTCGTACGTTGGTACTTTGTACATCTGATAAAGAACAGGAAGCTCGCGATGCGGGTGCTGATCACGTAGGTTTGGACGATTACATCGAAAAAATTGCAGGTGGTTGGACGGATATCGATATCATCATTGCTGTACCTAGTGTAATGGCAAAGTTGGGTCGTTTAGGTAAAATCTTAGGTCCTCGTAACTTGATGCCAAACCCAAAGAGTGGTACAGTTACATTGGAAGTTGGAAAAGCGGTTGTTGAGGTTAAGGCGGGTAAAATCGACTTTAAGGTAGACAAAACTGGAATCATCCACACTTCAGTTGGAAAAGTATCTTTCGAATCTGACAAATTGAGTGAAAATGCATTGGAGTTAGTGCAAGTATTGCAACGATTGAAGCCAAGTGCTGCAAAGGGAACTTATTTCCGCAGTATCTACATGAGCAGTACTATGAGTCCCAGTGTTAGTATAGACATTAAATCAATCCCAGGATTATAAGCGATGAATAAGGCAGATAAATCAATAGTGGTTGCCGAGTTAACCGAAACCTTTAAGACAAACAGTTTTGTTTATCTTACGGATACTACCGGACTCACTGCAAACCAAACC
>CAJBVU010000300.1 GCA_903959115.1 uncultured Bacteroidota bacterium | reverse complement strand
GTGTTTCCACGATACTCGCGAATACGCTTTTAAGATTGGGGCTATTTGATAATTTCTTCATTTCGGTACAAAGATAATGTATCGCTTGTATATTCTACTAATTTTTTTACAAATATTTTTTCAATCCTCTGAGACCTGCCGGCAGGAAGGAGCTGCAGGAAGTCCGGCAGCAGTATCCTGCCTTATTTTCCGGCTAAAACCTCTTTGCCAAACGAATCATGATGCTCCGAGCGAAAATTTTCTGGATTTTTTTATCCTTAGCGTAGGCTGTAATACAAGTCATCCAATGCATCATTAAGTTGTTTCCAATCCAATTCATTTGCGACCATATCCTTTTTGTGGCTTTTTATCAATAGTCTAAAATTTAGAAACCTCAAGATCGCAATTTGGCGATGTACTTCCCTAATTCGCAATAAAGAAAAAAAGTCCATTCTTTCACAGTAACGCATAATCAGATCCAAGAAATCCCTCTTAAAAACTCCTCCATCATCTATATCTATAACTTCCATTTCCCATAATCTTTGACCGCCATTATAATAAGTAAAAATATCATATGTTACATCAGGCGAATACTTATGATATTCGTCCTCATAAATAAATGAAATGCCCTCTATCTCGGAAATCAAAATCAAAATATTAGTTTTTGAAGCATGAGAACAGAATCTACCAAATGTTAATTCAAGGTAGGATCCACCATCAAATACATGGTCAACTATACACTCACAACTTGTTGACCAAATTGATCTACACCACATAGTTCTCAGTCGATCTCTAAATGACTGAATATTTTCATCTGTGTTTCTTTCCAAATTAGTAACTGCTTGCATCACTTCGTCCGATGGATATATATCCAAATTGCAAGCACTTAAAACCATTTGTGAATTTGCATTTAAACAAATTGTATCGGTCTTTAATTTTTGAATTGCAGTAACCTCGCCACAAATTATGGCGACAGAATACGGATCAATCTTCGATATCTGATTTTTTAGAAACATTTATGTAACTCTATAATAAAAAGTATAAATAACATTTTTGAAAAAATCAACCCCCCAGCGAAAAAAAGTTTTTGGCGGCATATTTATCTAAAAAGATGTATGACAAAATTCTATCACATTACTTACAACCCGTCGAGGGTGGAAAGCAAACTAAAGAAATACTCCAATGAAATGAACCGTCACGTGGCGGGGATAAACGTACCGACGGGAATAACGATCAACCAGTTTGCGGAGATGGTTTCTTCACCCAATTCCCATTCATGGTACGGCGGCACCTACTCCAATTCAATAAGTAACCAAAACTGGACCAGCACCCAAGTATTTGGGCTGGATTTCGACGGCGGCGATAAAACACCCCAGGAAACCATTCACACACTGCAAACCAATGGTATCAACCCACAACTATGGTATTCCACTTTTACCAGCACAACGGACATTCCCAAATACCGCGTAGTATTATTTGTAGAGAAACCTATTACCGACAGTAACCAACGTGACCTTATCTATAAAGGACTGCTGCAGATGGTCCCCTATGCCGATACCACGTGTAAGAATTCAGGTCGAATTTTCTTTGGGGGAAAAGAAGCGGTGGTACTAAATACTAATCCCACTTCAAACCAGCAGTTAATCGATGCCACCTACATTGCCGCAATTACTGCTGACAAAGGGAGAACCCGGTTTATACCAGAATGTATTTTCCCCAGTAATAATGCAGAAAATGGTCAATTTCTATCTAGTACTGATAGAAATAATCGGTTTTCGCCAGAATTCTACACCACCCCTACAACCATCATGGGGGGCGTTCTGCCTACTATCGATTGGAAGAAAGCACAAGAGCGGGTTAAAGTACTGGCTGCGTTCTTCACTGGTGAGTGGTTGTACCATGACCAACTGTTTGGACTGGCAACAAACCTTATCTATATAAAAGGTGGACAGCGATTGATGAAAGAAACCATGCTACGATTCAATGAAGAGGGTCGTACCCATTATTCGGATAACAACTTCAACATCATCACCTATCTAAAAAAGGTACACTACCCTGCCAAACCCATTCACTCGTTCTCACCTTATGAAGAAGATGCGGACTTACATGACTTGTATTCCGCCGTTGTAGAGGTTCGGGGAAGGATTGAGGTTATTGAACCCATTATAAGAATGCCGCTCGTAGAAGCAGAGCAAAACTTTCAATCCAAATTCCATGAGGTACTAAACAAACCCAATGATAATGGCATCTACCTATTTAAGGTACCCACCGCCATCGGAAAAACTGAATTACTCACCAATGTATCCGCCACCCTTGCATTCCCAACCCATGCACTTAAATGCGAGGTACAGGAACGTATGACAGTACCAAATGTACTGAGCCCGGACGCACTTGATTTTTTAAATGAAAAACTCAATTCAAGGTTGAAGTATTATTATGCGGCAGGTTTGATTCAAAAAGCTACTGCCATGATACACGACGTTGCTAATTCATCAGATACCATTCAATATGACCCATCAGACATCAACCAAGCACAAGTATACCTTCAGCAATTAAAGATGACCCAGGAGTCGGAAAATACGGTCCTCACCACCCATGCAAGAGCGTTACACCTTAATCACAATCATGACACAATAATATTTGACGAAGACCCACTAGAAACCATATTACCCATCCAAACAGCGCAGATCAGCGACCTGGTTAAAATCCAGCTGCGCAGCCCGAAATTGTTTGGCAAACTCAAAACATTCATTGAGGAATTTTCTAATGCCGCGGCTGGAATTTCTCAACCAACCCCAAGATTTAAAGGGGACCCCGAGGAATTAATCCATAGCATACCAACACTTAACGTCCAAAGTAACGTGATTGGGTTATTAACCAGCACCTACTTTATAAAGGATGCAAGGGACAACAATACCCTGCATTACATCCAACAGATACCCTTGCCAAGCAAAAAACGGATCGTGATTCTCTCCGCCACAGCGCCAACAGAAATCTACCGCGCATTGTTCGGCGACCGATTACATGTCATTGAACTTACCGATGTGGAGCAAGAAGGAACCATCATTCAACACACCAAACAATCGTGTTCACGTAATGCGATGAACCGATATGCCGATTCACTATCACAAAAAGTAGGTGACCTCCCCGTGATAACCTTTAAGAGGTTCAAGAGTTCGTTTAAGAATCCCGTTGAAGATATGTACTTCGGTAACTGTTCGGGTTACGACAACCTCAAAGGGAAAGACATTGCCGTCGTTGGCACACCGCACCGTAACAATGTTCTATATCACTTAATTGCAGCACAGATTAATGGCTCGAATACCACCAACCATAGTATGAACCACCAAAAAGTGGAATACAACGGTTTCAGGTTTAAATTCAATTGCTTCGATGACCCGCTGTTAAGAAATATTCAACTCTCATTGATCGAATCGGACCTAATTCAAGCGGTAGGAAGGGCACGTACACTAAGAACAAATGCCACGGTGCAAGTCTATTCAAATTTCCCGCTGCGTGCGACTACCAAATTTATTTATTGAACAATTTGGTTTTTTCATTTTTTTAGGTTATAATTTGAATGGACACAGAGCCATAAACTTTTTTTTAAAAATAGAATCAGTATGAAACTAGTAGCAATAGACTACACCTATACGGTGGTCTGCAGCAAGAAGGTTGAAGTGCCAGACGATTTTACTTTTGAAAGTTCT
>CAJBVU010000299.1 GCA_903959115.1 uncultured Bacteroidota bacterium | reverse complement strand
TATGGCATTAACCATTTTGTATATGATAACTCAGTACATTCAAATATGCTTTTTTCAAAACATTTGTGTACCAAATCCAAAACTACATTATCAGACTGCCGTTAAAAATTATCAAAAAATATTTGGCAAATATTGCCTAGAAGATTCGATACAATATGCAAATAGCATTGGAATAATGAACCCCGTATCACGTTTTTTCTGGAGAGTTATTTTAAAAGCACAAATCTGACATCATGCGAAGTACAATAACAAAAATTGCCAATTACTTGCCATCAACAGTTGTAACAAGTACCCAAATTGAAGAAATTGTTAGAAATCAAGGAATAAATATCCCAAGAAATATTCTAGAACAAAAATTCGGCATCAGTGAGCGACGATACGCAGATAGCACTACTCAGGCATCTGATCTCGCCGTTGGGGCCGCTAAAAAGATCTTACAAAATATTGACAAAACCACGGTAGATTGTTTGATTTTTGCTGCAGGAAGTAGTGACTTAATTGAACCTGCAACAGCCAACATCGTGCAAGCAAAATTGAAGTTGTTTTGCCCAACATTTGATGTAAAAAATGCATGTAATAGTTTTGTGAATGCTCTACAATTGGCAGATTCATTAATCAAATCAGGCCAATACAAAAAAATACTCATCGCAACAGGTGAAAAATTGAGTTCTATCATCAAACTTGATCTTGAAGACAAAAAGGATCTCGCAAATCGCTTCGCCTGCTTAAGCATGGGTGATGGAGGCGCTGCTGCATTGATTGAATCTTCAAATGATGAATGCGGAATCTATGCACAGCTTTTTGAATCTCATGGAGAACATTGGGAGCTTTGCACAGTGCCTGGCGGGGGATCAATGCACCCTCACGATGGTACAAAGGTTTACTTTGAAGGTAAGACTAAAGAACTACGAGACATTTTCCTTGTAAAAAAAGATCGCATTGTAGAAAGATGTTTGGACCAGGCCAAATGGCAAATTGAAGACATTGATCATTTTTTCATGCATCATGTTTCTGAAAGCACATTTGACCTCGTTGCCAAATCAATGAATATCAAAACACATAAATTTTATAATGTCATTAAAAAACATGGAAATATGGCATCAGCATCAATACCATTTGCAATGAGTGATGCAGTAGACAGTGGTTTATTAAAAAAGGGCGATAAAATCATGTTAATTGGCCTCGCGGCAGGAATCAGTATATCAATCCAGCTGATGATATGGTAACTACATTAAATCGTGGTATTTTAATACAACCACTTGAAAACCTAGTAAAGAAAAGTCCTAATAAAATCATTTTTCGCTCAAAAAACAGCAAAATAACGGCAAAAGATTTATTCGAAAACAGCAAGTCGATTGCACTCAATTTATCACAAAACGGCGTAACGGAAAATGATATTTTTGCGTTAGCTGTAATTCCGAGTTTTGAGTTTATTGAAATTTTCTATGCGCTATTATTATTAAAGGTCAAAATTGCTATCATCGACCCCGAGATGGGGAGAGAAAATTATGCAGCAAAAATAAAGCAGCTGGCCCCGACATGGATGTTTGTAGACAGTCGATTACTTTTTTTGAATGATTGGCCATGGATAAAGAGATTATTACAAAGATTACACATTCCGATTCCTGAAATTGAGATTCCAGTTGGTCCGAGAATTGTCAAAGTGGGCAAAGCAATCCCTACTAAAAAAGTCTATTTTGAAATCAAGAATTTAAAAAGCAACGTTCTAGAAAAGTTTAATTGGTCCAACAGTGAAAATCCAGTTGACAACGTAATCGTATACACCTCAGGTACTTTGGCCGAACCGAAGGGCGTTTTACATTCCGACTTGAGTTTAGCAACCACCATTTCATTACTCCGTGCAATTATTAATGGCGATGAGAATGATATCGTTGGAACTTATTTACCACATTTTATGTTACTAGGCGTCGCATCAGGACTCACCGTGAGAATTATGCCCACTCGCATGAATGCAAAACAAAAGATTGATTGGCTCAATAAAAATCAAATAAACATCATGTTTGGCCCACCGAGTGAAATGCTCCCATTAATAATATTTTGTGAGGACAATAATATCAGTTTCCCAAAACACATGAAACACCTAATGCTTGGGTCCGCGCCCGTTCATCAAGGTTTTTTAAACCGATTGATTTCAGTATTACCCAAAAGCACTAAAATTACTTGTACGTATGGCATGACTGAGCATTTATTGGTTGCCATTGCGGATGGACGTGTAAAAGCCAAATATCAGTCAGATGGTGATTTGTTAGGCCCAATCGTTCAGGGTGTCGACATCAAAATAGATGATGACGATGAAATACTTGTCAAATCAGAACAGATTTTCAGCCGATATCTCCATTTACCTAATCGAGAGGAATGGCACAGAACTGGTGACCTCGGTTCATTTGACATCAATAATAATCTAATTTTAAAAGGTCGAAAAAAGGAAATGATTATTCGCCGTGATTTTAACATTTATCCCGCCCTATACGAAGGCACGATAAAAAAAATTCCAGGTGTGAATGAGGCTGCAATGGTTGGTATTTACGATGAAAATAATCACGATGAGATATTATATCTCGCCATAGAAAATTCTGATCCTACCGTTGATGGAATTTCAAACCTATTGGCAAAAGGAGCATTTAGTATTGATAAACAAGCCATTCCTGATGTAATTTTCAAAATGAATATCCCAAGAAAAGGCCGACAGGACAAAATAGATAGAAGTGCAATCGTAAATTACATCAAAGAAAATAAACTGTGAAAATTATCATTACAGGAATCAACGGATTTATCGGAAGCCAAATAGCAAACCGTTTCATAAATAATGGTCATGAAATCCTGGGTATAGGTCGACAGCATGAAATGTCGAAATTGATAAATCCTAAGGCTGATTATTTAAAATGGGATTTGCGAATTCCGGGCACGTCACAATTAACAGCTGACGTAATAATTCATAGTGCTGCATTGGCCAACGATTTTGGATCATATTCTGAATTTTACGAAAACAATGTAACTGCAACAAAGAATTTACTGCACACCTTATCAAATATTCCCATTTTCATTTATGTATCAACATCATCGGTATATCAATTCAATCAGGAGATGGTAAAAGAAGGTCATTCAGAAATCGGAAATACAGGCTTGTCAAATTATGGTAAAACAAAATTAATTGCCGAAAATACAATTAGAGAATTTAATGGCATTCCGTTCAAATTCATTTTAAGACCCAGGTCGGTATACGGAAAATGCGATCGGTTAATTTTACCCAAATTATTAAACCTCATACGTGGTGGTAAAATCGTCATCCCAAAGCACTTAACAAAGAAAATTTCTTTAACCCATATCGAGAATTTTATTGATGCAGTTGAATTATGCATAAACAACCCTCATAAACAAGGAACATACAATATTACGGACGACGTACCATACGACTTAAACATAGCTTTACCTGGCTTGCTCAAAGCAGCAACTGGAATGAATCTCGAAAGCGTAAAAATCCCCCGTTTGATTTGGGAGGTAATGATTGGGGCGAACGAACTGATACATTTCAGTAAATCACTCAGTAGATTTGGTTCAGCGCAACTAACCAAAACAGCACTTCTAGACATAACGAATGCAAAAGTAAATTTGGGCTATGCTCCAAAAATGAGAATTAATGATTCTTTTTTAGAAATAAATCAATGGGTCAATTCAATTGGAGGGTGGGAAATGTATCGAGACAATCCAACATTGTCAAAATAGAATTGTCAACGCTGACCCCTCCCCGTAAATCAGATAACCGAAATTCGAGTTTCATTGGGATTTGACCCCTCCCCATGAATAAGTCGTAGAAATATATATCCTAAATGTTTCAATTCAGAACCGGAGGCAATCAATAAGATATATTAAGCGCCCTTGGACATTCAACATCCAGGTCGAGTCTAGATGCCGATTTTTTCAAGAATACTTAAGAACGCGCGAAGTTTATCAGTTCAGAAAAGTTACCATTATCGGCCATTTTAAGCGCCTTGAGATATATTTTACGCTGCTCAGAAATATCAACCAAACTGCGATTCCCCCAACTGAATTTATTCAATCCAAACACATGCAAGGCAATCAAATCTGCCATGATTCTGGAATGCCTGCCATTGCCATTGGAAAAGCAATGAATAGATACCAGACGGTGCTTAAATCGGATTGCGATTTCTTCAGGTAGATAAGTCTGATGCTCGACCCAAAAATTTGCGTCATCGACGAGTACCCTTAGTTCCATTGAAATTCTTGTCCAATTAATTCCGATGTTGGTTTCAGTTCTCCTAAATTGTCCAGCCCATTTCCAAACCATGCCAAGCATGCGTTTATGCAACTGAATCATAAACTCTTCCGATAGTACATCTTTGATTTTCCTTTTAGAATTCAACCATTGTAGAGCTTCATTGATGTTGGTTTGCTCAAATTCATTCAATTGCTGCTGGGTTGAAATTGTTTTGATTTTAAAACCATTGATTTGCTCAGGATCTAAGGGCGTTTGCCCTTCCTGATAGGTCAATATCAATCCCATAGATTCTGCGGCATTTTACTCATGATATCCTTGGTCAGTCTTTCTAATTCCAGTTCTTGACTTGATGAATTGGTCTCTTGATCTTCCAATTTCATTGTTTGATTGGATTGGTTTAGAATTTCCTGTGCCTTTTTTCTAGCCTGTTTCTCAACAGCATTTCTGATGGAACCATCCTTCGGCTTGAAGTAATACACCAATTCCATATCCATTGCATTTGCTGTTTTTTTCAAGGTGGCAAGTGATACTGAATCGGTGTGCTCTCTCTTTTCGAAATTAGTGAGCGCGCTGACCGAAACACCTACCCTTTCTGCAAGTTGTCTCAACGACATACCAAGGGCCAAACGCGCGGATTGAATCCAACCAGCCGATGTTTGAGTATTCTGTTTCCCCGATACAAAGGATTGGATCAATTCATCCATTTGCTTTTGAATCAGTGTTTTTTGTATTGAAGACATAACTTATAGGTTTAAATATTACACACAAATATACACCTTTAAGTTAAAATATAAAACACAATTTTAAACCTAAAGGTTTAAAAAATGCAAAAACAAAAGCGCTTTCACCGATGCCCTCATTCAAAAAAAATGGAATAATCGGATAAATTGACCCCATCCGTCGAGCTCAAATTGTCCAAACTAACGGACGGGACTACATAAGACCCTTTCCAGCTGAAGCTACTCAATCAAAAAGAGTTGCATAGGTAGATTCGATATTCTTGACTTCTTTATCTGTCAACATGGCGAATTCCTTTTCTCTCGCTCGTTTTGAGAATACTCCTTGGTTTTGTTCCAGGAACCGAACTAACGTTGACACCATCTTATCTGGCATTTCAAATTCCTCTTCCATATGCTTTTTGAACGAATCATAATTGGCCAAGAACTTAATTTCCTGTGGCACGATATTCCTAATAGTATCCTCCACACAATCAAAAAGAAACTCAGCTTGACGGGTCGCATCAAAGAAACGG
>CAJBVU010000298.1 GCA_903959115.1 uncultured Bacteroidota bacterium | reverse complement strand
TTAGGAGAGTATTTTGGATGGTAAAGGGGACGGATTGACCATTGATTACTACGGAATGTACGATGGTGCCCATTTGTTGGGACTCGTAGAGTCCATAGTTAACTTTGGCTTTGTTTACGCGATACAATTCATCCACTAGGCTTCCGGGTTGAACGGCATTTTGATATAGGTGAAAAAAGGCCTGATTCAGTGTATTGGGGCTGTTGTTGGTATAGGTGAGCTTCTCTGAGCCATCGATTCGCTCTTGGGTGTCGTTTAGCGTGGCTTTAATTTGATAATAAACATCTTGTTGCCAATAGCCCTCATAGGGTTTTTTATTTTTCCAGTAGTGTGGGTTAGATTGAAGTTGAAAATCGTTGGTGGCGGTTGTGATGGATGCGTTTGAATTACCCCATGACTGTCCCCTGACTGGTGGAATAGGGGCAAAGAAGAATAGCCAAAGAAGGCAGATTGATATTATTCGAGAAAATTTGATGTTTGGGGTTGTTGGTGAAAATAAACTGGAGAAATGGAGTTTTTTGTCGGCCATAAAACGAAGATACTTAGAAAACAGAAAAGGCCACCCTTGGGTGGCCTTTTCTGTTTTATGCAGATATTTATTAGTATACCAATTTAAAGTCTACGCGACGATTTTTGGTTTTACCAGCTTCAGTTTTGTTGTCAGCCAAAGGCAATTCTTGGCCATAACCGATTGCGGTCATACGCGCTTCGGATACACCACCAGCAGAAAGGTAACGCTTAACAGCATTGGCACGATCTTGACTCAATATTTTGTTTGATTCAGGCGTTCCGTTGTTGTCGGTGTGACCTTGAATTTCAACGCTAGCACCAGGGTAAGAATTCAACAAGGTAACCAAATCATCCAAGCTCTTGAAAGAACCAGCGGTGATTACAGCTTTACCTGTTTCGAAGTTGATTCCTTTTGCAGCCAAAGCAATTTTCTGAATTACTTCTTTTTTGATTTCAGGGCAACCTTTGTTAGCAACGGCACCACTTACATCTGGACACTTATCGATGTTATTGAAAACACCATCACCATCGGTATCAGGGCAACCTTCACCAGCGATAGCACCGGCAATGTTAGGACATTTGTCTTTGCGATCTTCAACACCATCACCGTCTGTATCAGGGCAACCACCGAAAGCGGCTAAACCAGCAGTTGTTGGGCAGGCATCGTCTTTATCAGAAACGCCATCACCGTCTGTATCAGGGCAACCGTTGAATTTAGCATCACCAGCTTGGTTAGGGCAAGCATCCAATTTATCTTGGATACCATCGCCATCGGCATCAGGACAACCTTTAAATTGTTCTGGACCAGCAACATCTGGACACTTATCATCGGCATCCAAGATACCATCTTTATCGGTATCAGCAGGACAACCTAGGCTGTCGACATAACGACGGTATTTAGGATCAGTATTTTTACAAAGGTCATACTTGTCTGGAACACCATCTTCGTCTTTGTCTTTAGGTGCTTTAACTGAACTACCCATTCCTTCACCGATAGCATAAGTAAATCCTAATGCATGCAATGCATACATGTCGTTTGTGCGCCAAAGTTTATGAATAGCAATGTTGTTGACTGGATCCGGGGTACCACCACTGGCGCCATCCCAAATATCACTCATTGTATAAGTAGCAGTAAAGCTGTAACGCAAACCAATACGCTCAGTAAGGTATACGTTAACACCGAAAGCACCTTGAACGGCACCATTCATATCAGTAACAGCACGTTTTTTAGTTACGTCGGCATAAAACTCATCTTGAACATAAGCATCTGGACCCCAGGTTGTCTGAGTGAAGGCGTAGAATCCACCTACTCCGGCTTGGAAGTAAGGGGCGATTTTTGCATCTTCCGGTAGAATAGAACCATTATTCAATTTGTAACGAGCACCAACAGTAAGATCCATGGTATTTGCACGGAATGACTGCCATTGGTATTCTTTTCTCAAGTTAAAACCTTCCCATTTGCGGCTATATCCAATTTCGCCAAAACTAAAGTTTGTTACTAAATCCAACGCTGGGCTAACGTAGTAACCAAAATTTACTTGACCCCCTTGATAGTCGGGACGACGCGCGAATCCCATAGATGAACCTAGGTCACCCATATATTCACGAATACCACCGCTCAACTCAAGTGAGTGAGTTCCAGGTGATTGCGCTTGTGCTGGCGTAGCAATTAAGCATGCAACAGCGGCGAAAGCAATTGATTTAAAGTAGTTTTTTTGCATATAAATAACTTAAAATGATGTTTTTAGTAGTTGACAAATATAGGAAAAGCGACCCGAAAAAAAACTTTTTTCACAAATTTTGCCCATTTTTTACAATTGCGCGATTACCCAATGAAAAAATCTAGAGATTTGGGCTAGTTATAAACGCTGATGATATTGGCAGTTCGTTGGATTTGATATCTTGCCAATCGGCCTTTTGTTGGCCCTTCCAATGGAAAACCATTGAAACTATATTTTGAATTACAGCAGGTTTGAAAACCTGTTGAGGTGGGTGTTCCACATTGAATTTGAATCGAAATGGAATCTACCCAAACTTTGGCGCAAGCATCGAGCGGTTGAAATGCGCAACCTCGCTCAAATGCATACCAAGTATCGTCGTAATCATGGATCACCAAAATACCCTTAACACCCCCATCAAAATACATATGTGAACCAGGATTGGCTAGGTTCATATAACTCGATAAATTGAGATCGATATTTAAGTTGACCGGACCTGTAGGTATTTGTTCGGTGGTTTGATTACTTGGATTACAGCCCCCGGAAATGAGAGTTGTGCTCAGGGCTAGGGTAATGAGCAAATTTGACAACCAAATTCTTTTTGGATGCATCATTCTTCGTATTTATAAAATCCTTGTTTTGTTTTTCTACCGTGATGACCTGCATCCACTTTCTGCTGTTGTATGCGGTTGGGTCGGAATTTTGGATCTTGGTGGAACTGTTGATACATGGAACTGGTGACGCTAAAGTTGGTATCCACGCCAATTAAATCCATGAGTTTAAAAGGGCCCATTTTAAAACCGCTGCTTTCGAGTAAGCGATCAATTTGTTCAAGGGGAGCTACGTTTTCTTCAAGGGCTTTCAGTGATTCAACATAATAATGCCTTGCCACTCGATTTACGATAAATCCGGGTGCGTCGGCTGCGTATACTGTCTTTTTGCCGAGTGATTGAGACCAGTTGAATGCTTTTTCTGCGATGATTGGATCCGTTGCAACGCCTTTAATCACTTCCACCAATTTCATAATATGCGCCGGGTTAAAAAAGTGCACACCCACCAGTCTTTCGGGGTGTTTTAAACTCCCACCAATTTGAGTGATGGGGATGCTTGAAGTATTGGTTGCAAAAATGGTATCCTGGGAATTGATGGTTTCTAAAAATTGAAAAAGTTCTTTCTTGATGGGTAGTTGTTCCAATACCGCCTCAATAATAAAGTCGGCAATCAAGGTGGATCTGTCTGGCGTAGACGAGAGTAATCCCAAACTGTTATCGGCATTTTCACGGCTACATTTGCCTTTGGTCACCGCAATTTCTAATTGCTCTTTGATGTATTTAAGCCCGCGCGCAATGGCCGCCTCATTTACATCGAACAATACGGTGGGATATCCGGCCTGTATGCTACACAAAGCAATGCCTGAACCCATCACACCGGCGCCAACAACAGCAACTTTCATCATGATTCAAAGATATATTAAAGTATGCGTTTTGCGATTATCGACCGCGAAGCCAACTTTGGGGATTCTGTTTTTCCTGACCTTGCCAAATTTGAAACTGCAATACCGCTTTCCCGTCGTCATCGGTCATTACCTTTCCAATGTGCTGATTCATTCGAATCACTTGACCTTTTTCAACCAGTACAACCGATAGGTGAGCGTAGACCGTAAAGTATTCACCGTGGTTTACGAGTACGGCTTGACCTTGGCCGGGAATATTTAAAATGGCACTCACGGTTCCTTCAAATACGGCTGAGGCAAGGGCTCCTTTGGGCGATGTGATATCAACGCCATTGTTTACTGTGGTAATTCCTTCCAAGTCGGGATGTTCATGAACCCCAAAAGTTTGTGATATAAATCCGCGATCCACGGGCCATGGCAGATTGCCACGATTTTTAGAGAAAGCACCACCAATGGCCCTGGCTTGGGGTGAAAGCGTATTTTCGTTTGCACCGCTACCCTTGCCTGTTCTGGCTTTTGCTGCAGTGGTTGATGCCCGCGCTTTCCGTTTCCGTTCCGCTTCAATTTCTTTGGCAATCAATCTACTGATTTCATTATTTAATCGGGCGATGGCTTTTTCGTTACTACGAATGCGATCTCTCAACTCCTCTTCTCTCCCGCTGAGCTCATGAACCAAGTTTTGCTTCGATTTTTTATCTACTTCCAACTCCTTGGCCTCACTTTCGTTCTCGTACATCAGTACAGATTTCTCTTGTTTTACCCCTTCCAATTGTCCAATTACCTTTCCCAAGGACAGACTTTGGGCGATGATGGCTGAAATTTGATGTCGGCGATACGCAGATATTTTCCTCAGATATTTCCACCGTCGCATCGCCTGAGAAATAGACTTCGAAGAAAATACAAAGGCAATTTCCCGACCGCTTTTTCGCGTTTTATAGGCTTTGAGAACTGTTTTTCTAAGCTTTTGTTTCTGCAGATTATTTTCCTGAGTAAGGCTATCCAGATATTTCTGTTTTTGGGTCAATTCGTAGTTTACAGAACGTATCTCTAAGCCCAAATTGTTAATAACCACTTGACGCTGTTGGATGATTTGATTCAGCGAATTGAGTTTGTCTAACGTAACCGTTTTCTCTTGTTGTGTATTGGAAAGGGCTTTCCGCTGCTCCGATATTTCGCGTTGCATTTTTTTGCGCTTGGCCTCTAATTGCTTGCGGGATTGGGCAAACGAATCGGATGGACAAATGCCCAAGAATAGAAATAGTATGAGAAGTATTTTTTTCACTGCCATCATTTCAACGACATCCGTGTGTATTCGGATGTTACATTGAACGGAAACGAAGGTATAGCATCAAAACGGCTGTTTTTTAACCACATTTTGATCTGTGCACTATCCTGTGCATTTTTGGATTGTATGGAAATATAATTGGGCAATTTATTAATGGCGATGGGTGCAATTGCATTGGGGTTTGCGGGGTTGGCAACGGTAGTGGTAGAAAGCCAATTCTCGTAACTCACATTCACAAAATCATCGGGCTTTTCTTGATGTCGCAATTCAGTGGCGCGAAGTTCTGCGGTTTTAGGAATTTCATTCCCCTGCGCTGCAAAATAGGACTTTATAAAATAGGGTGTTAAAGCGGTGATAAAATACAAACCTTGGCTCGACGGATATGCACAATAAACTTGACCATTGATGTCGGTTTTTTGATTCATCGGACTGCAAGTATCAATCAATGGAAGGCCAATGAAAAGATTTTGTAATTGAGTAATGCCCACGGGTGTATGCAACTTTTCACTCACCTCTTGAACTGAAATTGCGTAGTAGTTTTTATTGTATAAATCCAAGACATGTAGGGTGTCTCCAACAAGCATTCCTTTGGCTACCTGAATCCCCATGGCAACACTCACCGAAAACCACAAAACGCTGTCCTTTTTCATCCGTAGGCTCAGTGTCCCCGAGAGTTCCTGAGTTCCCATTTTTGCGTCCACATCGTATTTTGCTGCAATGTAATCCCAGTTAGGTTTTTCGCAGGGCATAAACTTGCTGGTTGCGGGAATGATTTTGGCTTCGTTTTGCGCTGTTGCAGAAATGCATTGTGCAAAGAAAATGATTGCAAGGAAGATGTTTTTCATTTTTGGTTGGGGTTGGAAGGCGTGGTATTCAAATCTGATGCCAATTGTTGGAATCTATCTAGCCAGTCTTGGTTGTTTAGTGTGAGTGCGATTGATTTTGCCTCGCTGATGTCGTTTAGTTCAGTCAGCGCTTTTTGGTCATATAATTTCTGCCAAAGTGCTAATGAATGTGATAATTCAGCCAACAGTTCGGCTGAGTACCCCGATGCTATTTGGCCGCCGTCCGTTGTATGTGATTTGGCGATTTTTGTTGTTGCTTTGGCTTCAAGCAACAAGTACAATTGAATCATAAAGGGATTGGTTTCGATGGCGCTGTTTTTACAAATTTCAATGGCCGTTTTGGGCTGATTAATCGTCAATGCTTGGAATCCTTTAACCAAATCACGGGCGGTAAAAATGGGCAATGTATTTTCTAGCGTATCTGCGTATTGGTAAGCCATGAGCCAATCTTGACGGATAATTGCTACGTAAAAGATTTTGTCGGCATGTCGAACTACTCCAGATGGGAGTTGTTGTTGAACTTTGGCTTTCATTCCGTTGATGTTTTGCTCGGGATCATTCATTTCCCTTCCGCTGTTCGGGTTTTGAGCGTCATCATTGGCCCCTTGTTTCGGGGTTTTATCACTGCGTTGAACGTCGTTTATCTTTTTTAGCTGATACGTATTGTTCGTAAAATCATTCTGCAGCATCCAATTGGAAATATCGACAGGAATCATCGACTGATACTTTTGTAAAATGGAGGCGTTTTTCTCCTGATTATCTATGATTTCGGCGGGGAATTTCAAAAATACTTCTTGACACCAGAGGATGTAAAGTTTGGTTTCAACAATCGAAGGAGATAGTGAGAAGTGTTTTTCCCAGGTGTCAGAGAACGATTGGAATTCTTGTAAAATTTCCAACTGCGATTGTGCGACGTTTGATGGATTTTTATGTTTCGATTTCCCAGCGTTTTCGATTTCATCACGGAAGAAAAATTCTCCTTTTCCATTTAATACTTGGGGCAAATATTCAAAATAGGCAGTGGCCGCTTTTTCGTGAAATGTCCAAGAGTGGGGGTCGATGGAACATAAGTCTTTGTAAATTTTTGCCGCACCCATCCAGTTTTGGGTCTTTTCTAGCAGTTGGGCTTTGGCGTACAGATAATCTTTGTTGTTGGGTGAGTATTTCAAGGCCAAGTCCAACTGATAAAGAGCCATTTGGATATTGGCCTTATGCGTGGTAACATCGTTTGTTTTGGAAGTGCTCGATTGGCCAGTAAAAGCTGCGTTCCCAGAATTTATCGCGGCACTTGTATTCCCCTGAGAATAAATGGAATAGTCTTTGGCCGAGAGTTGAGAGAGTCTAAAATAGGCTCCAGAGATAAATTGGGCATCGTTGTTAATGGTTGGCAAATTCAGTTCATTCCGTGTAGATGGCGTTGCTTTTTGGAATGTATCGATGAGTTTCTGAAAAAGCTGTTGTGACTCGTGGAATGCTTCTTCTTGGAACTTCGATTCAGCCAGGAAATAATCGGATTTTAGTCGTGGTGATGCCGCGTTGGGATTTGCCGAGATATTGCTTTCCGGCATTGCCAAAAGCGTATCAATTTGACCATGTAAAATGATTGGGAACACGAATGCTCCCATCACAAAAACGATGTTTAATACAAGATTATTTAGCCGATTGAGCTGAAATCTCCGATGCTGTATACTTGGCTGGCGATTTGGGCTCCGTTGATTACAACAGAATTCCCAATCATACTGTCGTGACAGTTGAAATCGCGCAGTGAGCAATTCTCTTGTATGATGCTGTTGCTGATGTTGCAATTTTCTAGCTCGGTTTTATTGCCAATGCTTACAAAAGGTCCAATTTGGCAGTTTTTCAAAGATACACCATCTCCAATAAAGCAAGGTTCAATGATGGTAACACTTTCATCGAATCGAGAGGCTACGCCAACGAATTCCGCAGCTTTGTTTGCGAGTACGCGTTGGTTGGTATAGACGGTAGCGGCGTAATTTCCGCAATCCAGCCACTCATCCACAGCCCCAGGTACAAATTGCATCCCTTTGGCTTTCATATTTTCCATGGCATTGGTGAGTTGGTATTCGCCTTTTTCCTTGAGGTTGTTATCGATAAGATATTGGAGTTCGCTTTCTAAGGTTTCGCCGCTCTTGAAATAGTAGATTCCGATGATGGCCAAATCCGAAACAAATTCTGTGGGCTTTTCAATGAAATCGGTAATGATATTGTCTTCGTTGTATTTCACAACGCCAAATGAGCTTGGGTTATCGACTTTGTGCACCCAAATTACACCGTCTTTGGTTTTGTCGAGGTTGAATTCGGTTTTAAACAAAGTATCGGCAAAGGCCACAATCACATCGCCTTTAAGGCATTCTCTGGCACAAAGAATGGCATGGCCTGTACCTTCCGCAACGTCTTGGTAGAAGATTTTCCCTTCGGCACCTACGCTTTTTGCGATGTCTTTGAGTTCGCTTTCTACGGCATCGCCAAAACGACTTACTACGAAACCAATTTCTTCAATGGGCTCACCACACACGTCGGCTATGTCTTTGATTAGCCAATGAACGATTGACTTGCCACCCACTTTGATTAGGGGTTTAGGGGTAGTAAGGGTATGGGGCCGCATGCGTTTTCCCATTCCGGCCATAGGGATAATTAATCTCATCTTAGTTGTTTATTAGAATTGTAAAAATTGCCGCAAAGGTAAGGATTGCGTATTAATTTAATGTTAGGCGGGCTTAATCCCAGTGCTACCGTAACCGCCGGCGCCTCTTTCGGTGGTATTGAGTTGGGTGGATACTTCCCAGCTGACTCTTTCATACTTGGCGACAATCATTTGGGCGATTCGTTCTCCATTTTGGATCTCAAAGGGTTCTTGTCCGTGATTGATGAGAAGTACTTTGATTTCGCCTCTATAATCTGCGTCGATAGTTCCTGGGCTGTTCAGGACGGTAATTCCGTGTTTTAGGGCCAGGCCGCTTCGCGGCCTGATTTGCGCCTCGTGCCCTTCGGGCAGTTCGATAAACAACCCCGTTGGAATGAGTATCCGAGATCCCGGTATCAATGAAATAGATTCTTCAATATTGGCATGCAAGTCCATGCCTGCACTCAAATCCGTCTGATAGGCAGGGTTGGGATGAGAAGATTGATTGATGATTTTTACTGTACACATAATAGTATTTTAGGATGAAAGATTTCTGGCGAATCTCTTTTCTAGCACATATAAAACGCCAATGTAAATGGGTACCAAAATCCAATAAACCCCGTTATAAATATTAGGAAATACGTGAGGTAAAAATGTAATTGGGCCCACGGAAATCAATAAAGTTGTAAGTATTATCGGCAACTGATAAGGAATGGGGTAATATTTCTGACCAAACCAATAACCCAGAATCACCAAGGTGGCATAGGCAGCAAGTGTGGTATAAGCCGAAGCAACGAATCCGTATTGTGGGATGAAAATGTAGTTTCCAAAAATGGTGACAATAGCGCCAAACAAGGCAATAAGTCCGCCCATCTTTGTTTTTCCGGAGAGCTTGTACCATATGCTGAGGTTGTAGTAAATTCCCAAACAAAGGTTGGCACTCAACAAAACAGGAACAATGCTCAATCCCCTGGCGTTCTCGTAATACAAAGGTTTTTGTAATAACAAAGGCGCCAACCAAGGCATACAAATCATAGTGAGTAAATAAATCCCGCCGCTTACGTAAACAAAGTATCGCATCACCAACGCATAGGTCTCAGGTGCATCTTTATCACTCGCTTTTCCAAAAAAGAAGGGTTCGGCCGCAAATCGAAAGGCCTGCACAAATAGGGTTAAAATCAAACTCAATTTATAGAAGGCACTGTACATACCGGCTTCTGCATCGCCCGCATTGGCTGGAATCATTTCCTTGAGTAAAATACGATCTAAGGTTTCGTTGATCATGCCTGCCAACCCAACAATTACCAATGGCAACGAGTAACGGAGCATCGTTTTTAGCAATCCAAGATCTAGACCCCATTTGAGGTTTTGCCATGTTTTTGATAACAACGGCACTGTAATGAGTGAGGCCAATAAGTTGCTCAGGAAAATATTGGAAATCATATTGTCCGGTTGAGCCTGATCCAAACACCAAACACCAAACGCCAACGCTTGTGAACTGCTGCCGCTTTCGGGGGTAGTGAGATAATCGCCCAGCCAAGGACAAGCAACCAAGAAGAAGAGGTTTGCGCCTATGTTAACGGCAATGTTTGTGAGTCGGATCCAAGCAAACGACCAAGGTTTTTCTTGCTGACGTAACCATGCGAACCCCAATGCGGTGATGGCATCAGCGGCTAATATTAAAGCAAAGTATGATGCGAATTGCGGAAACTGAGGATACCCAATCCACTGCATGATTTCATTGCCAAAAAGACGAGAAATGAGCACGGCCGTTAAGCCAGTAATGATTAATGTATTCGCTGCGGTGGCAAGGACTTTGGCGGGCTGACCGGTTTTTTTGGAGAAATGGAAGAAGGCTGTTTCCAAACCCATGGCAAAAACGATGGCCAAAAAACTCGCATAAGTAAACATCACACTCGAGATACCATAATCGGCGGCACCAGATAGTTTAGTGAGGTAAAGCGGTACGAGGAGAAAGTTCAAAAAACGACCTAGCATCGTGCTAAGACCATAAATGGCGGTTTCGGAAGCCAGTTTTTTGATTACACTCATGATGCGAATATAGTATTTGTAGGCAGGTATTGACTCAGGTATTCCTTGGCAAGTGGACCTTGATTAAACAGTAAATCGATGCCTGAAACTTCGGTGCGAAAGCCAAATTTGACGTCAAAAACTTGGGGGTAAGGTTTTATTTGGATGATGTTTTGTTGGATTTCCTTAGATGTAGATTCTAACGAACTCAATCCAAGTTGCGCAAATAACAATTGATTCCAGGGATTTATTAAATCCGCTAACATCACTGGCTGGGCATCGAGAATCGACCAAAAGCGGTAGTCGTAGTATTCGAAAAAAGGGGATTTTCCGTATGCCGTTTGCCACGCGTGCTTGTGATCTTTTATCCAGTTTTCGTTGTAGTTGATGCGTACTTGGGTGATGGGATTGTGCTTGTCGTCCTGTGTAATTGGAACCGTTAAAGTCTGAATATTGTTGGGCCCCGCAATGTTATATCTATTGGGTTTGTTGAGCGCCGAAAAGGTTGGAAGGCTGGTGATGGGCTGAATGTCCGCTGAATTCGATGGGTAATCTAGATGTTCAACGGAGTTGGCAAAATTTGTTCTCAAAGGGATTTCCGCATTGCCACAAATCGCATCAATAATTGATTGGATAGAAGGCAGCAGTGGCGAAGTCTCTTTTTTCACAGCGAAATATCAATTGGATTGAACAAGGGTTTCACGGTGAGTGTATCGGGACAGATTTGTAATAAATCTTTGAATGTTTTATTCAGGATAGGATGCTTTTTTTGCGGAATAATTTCTGCTATCGGTGCAAGTACAAAACGACGTTCATGCATCATCGGATGAGGAACAGAGAGATTTTTGTCGCGAATTATTTGATTGTTATATAGCAATATATCTATATCAATTATCCTTGGCCCCCACTTCATTGTTCTATGTCGTCCCATCTGCTTTTCAATCCTCAAACAGCGCTCCAACGTCTGCAAAGGAGTGAAAGGTGTAGTAATACAAATGGCGATATTCAAAAAAGCGGGTTGATCTTCATTGCCCCAGGCGGCGGTTTCATAAACGCTCGATACCCTTGTGATTGGACCTATTTGTTGGATGATTTGAACCATGGCCAAAGCCAAATGCTGGGTTCTATTTCCCATATTTCCACCCAAACCTAGGACCACTTGATTTTCGATGTTCATCGCGGTTGCGAAGATAAACAGAAGCACGGGGTTGCAAGAGAAAACCTATTTTTGTAGTTAATGAAAAAGTACATTATCGTTTTGATTTGCCTTTTTTGGGCTAAAATTGGACAATCGCAATCCATTATTCAAGGATTCAATACCCAGCAAACACCGCAGTGGGAAATGCGTTCTTTCAGCAACGACCCCTTGAAAGTGAGGTATTATACATTTCCAAATGGACTTACCCTAATCACATCAAACCAAAAGATATCGCCAAGAGTTTACACGATGATTGCGGTGCGGACGGGTTCAAAGAACGACCCATCAACCAATACGGGTTTAGCTCACTATTTGGAGCATATGTTGTTTAAGGGAACCGATAAATATGGTAGTTTGGATTGGGCCAAGGAAGAGCTACTTCTGAAACAGATTGATGGCCTATATGAATTGTACAATCATACAACTGACCCCAAAACGCGCAAGAATATTTATCGTGCCATTGATAGTATTAGTCAGGCCGCGGCCAAGTTTGCCATCGCCAATGAATACGATAAAATGTGTCAAGCATTGGGTGCTGAGGGTACCAACGCATTTACCAGCACGGACGAAACCGTTTACATCAATGATATCCCATCAAACATGGTGAGTAAGTGGCTGAGTTTAGAAGCGGAAAGGTTCCGCAAGCCCATTTTGCGATTGTTTCACACGGAATTGGAAGCGGTGTATGAAGAGAAGAATATTTCTTTAGACCGCGATGGCGACAAGGTGTACGAAAAATTGTTTGCCGAGTTGTTTAAAGGTCATAACTATGGTTTACAGACTACAATTGGAACGGTGGAACATTTGAAAAACCCCAGTTTGGAGGCGATTCGCAATTATTATAACGAGTATTATGTCCCCAACAATATGGCTATCATAATGAGTGGCGACTTTGATCCTGATGCAGTGGCGGCGGAAGTGGCGGCGAAGTTTGCCTACATGCAGAAAACTGATATCATGTCGTATGTTTTTAAGGAAGAAACATCAATCAATAAAGAGCGAAGCTTTGATGTTGTTGGGCCTGATGCAGAGAACGTTACCATTGGATTTCGGATTCCAAATGCAGGAACTGAGGAAGCACGCGCGGCAAAGTTGATCGATTTGCTTTTGAATAATTCTGTGGCTGGATTTATCGATTTGAACTTGGTGAAAGAGCAAAAATTACTGTCGGCCAATAGCGGAGTTGAGCAAATGATGGATTACGGGGTGTTTATGCTCACAGGAAAACCGAAAACAGGCCAGACCTTGGAGGAAGTGAAAGATTTGTTGCTAGGTCAGTTGGAAAAAATCCGAAAAGGCGAGTTCGACAAACCCATGTTGGATGCGATTTTACTGAATGAGGAGATATCAAATATTACGAAGTACAAAGACAATGAAAGTCGTTGTTTCTTTTTGAAAGACGCCTATATTCAAGGTATTGATTATCGTGATGCATACAATGAGTTGGCTGCGATGCGTGAAATGAACAAGGATTTTATTGTTGACTTCGCAAATTTGTTTTTGAATCAGGATCGCATTGTGATTTATAAGCGCAAGGGCGAAAGTGCTGTCGCCGAAAAAATCGAAAAGCCTGAGATTCATGCGGTGGAACTGAATCGCGACAAACAAAGTCAGTTTGTGAAGCAGTGGTTGGCAATGCCGTCTCAGACCATTCAGCCGCTTGCCGTCAATTTAAAGGAGGTTGTAAAACGCGAATATGTTGGGCCGGCGGTTCTGAATTATGTTCAAAACGCCGACAATAAATTATTCAATCTCAGTTATCGATATGATTATGGGAAGTGGCACAATAAGTCGCTTTCGTTGGTTGCTCCATACATGAAATTGGTGGGTACCAAGGGTTATTCTGCGGCAGATGTCAGCAAGGCATTTTATCGTTGGGGTTGCAAATTTGCATTTATGGAGGGCAATGACCATTATAATATTTCTATTGACGGCCCGGAGGAATATTTTGATTCTGCGGTGTGGTTATTGGATCAATTGATGAATGAGCCTGCCGTGGATGAGGTGGTTTGTAAGCAATTGGTTCAGGATATTTTGAAGAATAGGGCAGATGCAAAACTCAATCCTGCGGCAATCCGCCGTGCTCTATCTCAATATGCGATATATGGCGCTCAGAATCCTTCTACTTGGACTTTATCGAATCAAGAATTGGAGAAAATGAAAGCGGAGGACATCGTGAAACTGTTGAAAGGATTTAAGAACATCAAGCATTCGGTGGACTACTATGGACCGAGGGAACAATCAGCAGTGGTAAAGACAATTTTAACATTGCATGCTCTACCGGCGGACCAAACCAAGCATGAATTGGCGTTTGATTTGGGTAAATCTAAGCCCGTGGATCAGTTATTTAAAGAGCAGACCCAGAGCGCGCGTACTGTCTATTTTGTTCATTATTCACAAGTCCAGGCCAGCATCAACTGGTTTTATAAGAGTTCGGTAATAAATGAATCAGAAGCGGCAATTACCTCGGCATTCAATCAATATTTTGGCGGGGATATGAGCAGTGTTGTATTTCAGAATATTCGAGAAGCCAAGGCATTGGCATACAGTACCTATGCTTTATACAATTCAGCTAGTATGAGAAACAAGCCAAATATTATGATGGGTTATGTTGGAACGCAAGCGGATAAATTTCACGATGCAATTGGTGCGATGAATGAGTTGCTAACGGGGTTACCGAAAAACGACGATATATTTTCTTTGGCTAAGCAGAGTTTGATTAATCGAATGGAAACGAATCGTATTAAGCCTGAAGAGTACATTGGTGCTTTGCATTCTCAGGAGGAAATGGGATTTTCTACTACTGTTCCCGACATGAAAATGTATGCAGCATTGCCGAATTTACAGATGTTAGATATCGTCAAGTTTCACCAAGAAAGAGTTAGTGGTAAGCCTTATACGTTAGCCATTGTAGCCGATCGGAACCGAGTAACAAATGCAGATTTGAGTCGTTATGGCAAGGTAACCGAGCTGACATTAGAACAGATTTTTGGCTATTGATGTCATTTTTTTGCGATTTTCGACGAAAGTATTTGGTGAATTGCGAAAAATACAATTGGAAATCTGTTAATTTTGTTATTGGTTGATTCAGTCGGCCGCATTGATTATGAAAACAAAACAATTGAAATGGGGATTTTTTGGTTTGATGTTGGCCATGGGAACATGGGCAATGACATCTTGTGAAACGGGTTCTTCCGTGTCAACGACCAAATTGGGTAAGCCATCGTTACAATCATTTGATTTTAACACAGTGAACACACCATATGGCAAACTGAACATTGCTGATTTAATGTTGTCTAAGTCATTTAAATCTGCTAGGTTTAATGGCGGCTTCGGATTTCCAGGTGGAACTGTTGATGAGGATATGCAAGCGGCTGCAACATCCTATTCTAATGCTGGTGCGCAATTGGGTCGGGTTTTATTTTATGACAAGCGTATGAGTTTGAATAATACGGTGGCATGTGGTAGTTGTCACCATCAAGAATTGGCTTTCAGTGATATGGCATCATTGAGTGCGGGTTTTGGTGGTCGTAAGACACACAGAAATAGTATGGCAATTACTAACCCGGTTGTTTTCAGTAACTTATTTTGGGATTCAAGGGCAAATTCTCCCATGGATTTGAGTTTGCGTCCAGTATTTGATCACATCGAAATGGGAATGGAATCAGACGAGATGTTGGAAACCAAATTGGCTGCCACGGATTTCTACCCTGCACTTTTTAAAGCGGCTTTCGGCTCTACGGAGGTAACGCGTAAGAAAGTATCTTTCGCAATTACACAATTCCTCAGTTCAATGATCACAAAAAATTCAAGATTTGATGTGGCGGTTGCAAGAGAGTTGACATCGCGCGGAATGAATAACGGAGGATTTAATAATCTTAATACGCATTTTGGTTTTGATATTGCTTCTGCACAGTTTTCAAACTTTAATGCCCTTGAGCAAATGGGTAAGGATTTATTCTTTAGCGATCGCGCTCGTTGTAGTCGTTGTCATACCGGTGAAAACCTTTCAGCACCTGAAGATCCAGGAAGTGGATACTCTGCACCTACAATTGCTGGTACTGCAAACATTGGTTTGGATAGAACATACGCGGACAATGGAAAGGGTAATGGTAAATTCAGAATTCCTAGTTTGAGGAATGTTGAAATCACTGGACCTTACATGCATGACGGTCGTTTTGCCAATTTGGATCAGGTGATTGATCATTACAGTCGTGGGATACAGCCCCACCCTCACTTGGATAAGAATTTAATGGTTACAGGCGGTACTGCACCAGTAAGATTGAACTTAACACAAGAGGAAAAGGATGCGTTGGTTGCATTTTTACGCACCTTAACGGATGTTTCCTTCATAACGGATAAGAAGTTCAGCGATCCCTTTGCCAATTAATTTGGCATTCTCTGATATCCAATTGCAACCGGTGCTGAAATGACAGAAATTTCAAGCAACGCGATCACAATTTTTATTCCTTCAGGGGCGGGAGCACCCGGGTTTGCTGGAATCCTACGATGCTTGCAATCCGAGCCCAATTGGCGAATCATTGCTGGTGATTGTCAGTCAAATCCTTATGGTAAGGCCCTAGCGGATCAGTTTTTTTTAATGCCACCATCCAGTGATGAGGGCAATTACATGGAATCTTTACTTTCAATTTGTTCCTCAGAATCTGTGGATGTCATCTTGCCGATAACAACTCGGGAATTGGATGTTTTGGCCAAACATGCAGCTTTGATTGAAACGGCTGGGATGAAATTGATTTTGTCTACTTTGATTGCGCTCAACACGGCAAACAACAAAGGAATACTGGCTGAATTTGCAAAGAAATTAATGTTGCCCGTGCCTGCATTTGAAGTGGTTCAGGATAAACTGTCCTTTGCAGCGGCGGTCAAAAGACTATCACCCAATGGAGAAAAGCTATGCTTTAAACCGGTAACAGGAAATGGGAGTAGGGGTTTTGGAATCATTGTAAAAGACCACAGTGAATCGGAAAGTGATTTGGGGAATAAGGCGGGCATCATGCCATTAACGCTGCAGGAATGGCTCTTTAGAATCCCGGAGAAATTTGACACGGACTGGCTTATTTCGGCTTTTTTGCCTGGAAAAGAGTATTCGGTTGATATGCTTTGTGATCATGGCAAGACATTGTTTTGTGTACCGCGAAGTAGGGATAAAATGATTGGTGGTATTAGTGTGGCGGGGGTATTAGACAGGAATTTTGGACTTATTGCATTTTGTATACAGCTGGCTCAAGCATTGGAATTGCACGGACCCATTGGCATGCAATGGAAGGAAGACCATGATGGCGTCCCACATCTATTAGAAATAAATCCAAGACTTCAAGGAACCACGTCGGTATTGGCTTTGGCGGGTTTGAATATTCCAGTACAAGCGGTAAAAATGGCTATGGGCGAAACGCTTTCGCAGCAATCGACTGATATTGAATGGGGCAAGAGATTTGTTCGATTTTGGGATGAAAGAATCACAGAATAAAATTCCTTTTGTCTAGTTTTAGGAATCTAAGTATCTTCGCAACATCATGAATACTAAAAAGCGTAACACCACAGGCTATTGGGCACTTTGCATCGTTAGCGGATTGGCACTTACTTATTTCACGATTTTCCAGCCTGAAGCATTCTGGTTGGGATTACCTACATTCTTCGGTGGCATGGCCATGGCGATGGATTGGGTTTAATCTTATTTCATTAATTTTCTTTCATTTAGGGAGTAGTTTACTTCCACAATTGATTAATTTGCAACAATGGCAAATCAAAACTGGTTCGATTTCGAAAAAGATATTGTTGAGTTGATGGATCAACTCGAAAAAGCCAAGGATACCCACGAAAAGGGTAAATTGGACATGACGGATACGGTTTCTACACTTGAGTCCAAGGTAGAAGAAGCCAAAAAAGCAATCTACACCAATTTGTCGGGTTGGCAAAAAGTGCAAATCAGCCGCCATCCAGAAAGACCGTATACATTAGATTATATCGAGAATATTGCCACGGATTTTATCGAATTACATGGCGATAGACATGTTAAGGATGATAAGGCAATTGTGGGTGGATTTGCCAACATTGACGGCAAGCCATTTATGATTATTGGTCAGCAAAAGGGCCGAAATACCAAGCAACGGCAGCTCCGTAATTTTGGTATGCCCAATCCCGAAGGTTATCGCAAGGCTTTGCGTTTGATGAAGATGGCGGAGAAATTCAACGTTCCGGTATTGACATTAATCGACACACCGGGGGCATCGCCAGGATTGGAAGCAGAGGAACGCGGACAGGGTGAGGCAATTGCCCGTAACCTTTTGGAAATGAGTGTTTTGAAAGTCCCAGTAATTTGCATCGTAATTGGCGAAGGTGCCAGTGGTGGTGCATTGGGGATTGGTGTTGGTGACCGTGTATTGATGATGGAATACACTTGGTACAGTGTAATTAGTCCTGAAAGTTGTTCTAGTATTCTATGGCGTACATGGGAGATGAAGGAACGTGCTGCCGAGGCATTGAAATTATCGGCAACTGATATGCTTTCAAATGGTTTGGTTGATGGTATCGTCCCTGAGCCATTGGGTGGAGCACATCATCAGCCCGAAGTTGCTTTTGCCAATGTTAAAGCTGCCATATTAGAGAACTTGGCACAGTTGGAGCACATGGATCCAGAAGAGAGAATTCAGCAGAGAATTGCGAAGTTTTCTCAAATGGGTGTCGTTGTAAATGGTTGATTTTCCTGTAAGGGAAAACGATTGATATATATAAGAAATCGCCATGAGAAATCGCATAACATCCCTTTTTAACATCGATTACCCCATTGTTCAGGGTGGAATGATTTGGTGTAGCGGTTGGGAATTGGCGAGTGCCGTTTCAAACGCTGGAGGTTTGGGTTTGATTGGCAGTGGAAGTATGTATCCAGAGGTTTTGCGAGCCCACATTCAGAAGTGTAAGGCAGCGACATCAAGGCCATTTGGCGTGAATGTGCCGTTGTTATATCCAGACATCGACAAACATCTAGAGATCATTGTGGAGGAAGGGGTAAAAATCGTTTTTACCAGTGCGGGTAATCCAGCAAAATATACAAGTTGGTTAAAGGAGCGAGGCATTACGGTGGTTCATGTGATTGCCAATACCAAGTTTGCAAAAAAGTGTGAAGATGCGGGTGTTGATGCTATTGTAGCGGAGGGTTTTGAAGCGGGTGGTCATAATGGCCGTGAAGAAACAACCACAATGTGTTTGATTCCGATGATTGCGGATTGTGTAGAGGTTCCGGTAATTGCGGCGGGAGGCATTGGATGTGGCAGAACTATGGCGGCGGCGATGTGTTTGGGTGCTTCGGGCGTTCAGGTTGGAAGTCGTTTCGCGGCATCTTTAGAGAGCAGTGCTCATATAGCGTTTAAGGAGCAAATTATTTCGGCAAAGGAGGGTTCTACGGAGCTTACTTTAAAGGAAATTACGCCGGTTAGACTTTTAAAAAATCCATTTTTTGAAGCGGTTGAAGCGGCTTATGCTGCGGGTGCTTCGTTGGAAGAATTGAAAATATTGTTGGGTAGAGGTAGGGCGAAAAAAGGTATGTTTGAGGGTGATTTGGAATCAGGCGAGTTGGAAATCGGACAGATTAGTGCTCGATTGGATCGCATCGAAACGGCGGCAGAAATCGTTTCACAAATGATAACAGAGTACCAAACAATTTCAGGAAGCAATCCGTTTTTTGGGTTTTAAATTTGAATAGGATGGAATTGAAGCAAGAAACATGGAAGGTAATTTACTGTTCGAGTAGACAGGAAAAAAAGGTCAAAATTTACTTGGAGCAGCGTGGCGTGATTCATTATTTGCCGTTGATTAACAAGTTGCGCATCTGGAGTGATCGCAAAAAATGGGTTGAGATGCCGTTGTTTAATTCCTATGTTTTTGTGAAACCCACCGAAATACAACGGGATTTGGTTTTGCAGGTTCCTGGTGTTGTGAAATATCTGAGATATAACGGTAAGGATGCCGAAGTTCCTGAAAAAGATGTCGAACTGATTCAGCGGTTGATTGAAAAAGGATATCAGATTCAACAACAAGATATGAGTGCTCGATTGGAAGCGGGTGATTTGGCGGAAGTGTTGGATGGTCCTTTTAAAGGTCAGGAAGTGGTAGTTCATTACACAGAAGATGAGGCCTTTGTTATCGTGTCAATTGAAGGACTATCGAGCAGTATAAAGGTGAATTTACCGCGAGAAGTGTTAAAATTGAATAAAAAACGCAAGGAACGCGACAAAGCACTATGGTAGGAAATACGATTTTATTGCTTTCACCCCATACGGATGATGCAGAATTGGGCTGTGGTGCCACCATTAGCAAGCTGATCCGTGAGGGTAAAACCGTTTATTATGCCGCTTTTAGTGCGTGTGAGCAGAGTGTTTTGGATGATTTTCCGAAGGATATCCTCATTCATGAGGTAAAAGAGGCTACAGCAGCGCTGGGCATCAAACCAGAAAATTTGTTTTTGTTTCGATATGAGGTTCGCACTTTCAATTATCGACGTCAGGAAATATTAGACGATTTGATCAAATTACGCGAAACACTAAAGCCGGATACGATTTATATGCCTTGTTTGCACGATATCCATCAAGATCACAAAACGATGGCGGAAGAGGCGTTGAGGGCGTTCAAGTTTTGTAATATTTTCTGTTATGAGCTGCCGTGGAACAATTTAAATTTCAATACCGCAGCTTTTGAAGTTGTGAGTGAAGACGATGCGCAGTGCAAAGTGAATGCGTTGTCTAAGTATAAAAGTCAGGCGCACAGACCTTATGCCAATGAGGAGTTTTTGCGGAGTCAGTTGCGTATGAGAGGCGTTCAAGTGTCTAGGAGGTATGCTGAGGTTTTTGAGGTGGTTCGATTGATTTCTGAATGATGCGATAATGGCGAACAATCTCGAATCGGGTGGGCATCCAAAGGGAGCCGCAGCTTGGTTTGCGGGATTGGTAATTTTGGTGGTGGCGGTTGCCGCGGGATTGCGATTTTATGATTTGTTTGCGTTGCCTTTAACGAACGATGAAACATCGGCGTTGATGCGGTTGAATGCAAAATCGGTTTCTGAGTTGTTGGGGACGGTGGTTTGGGACGACGGACATCCGATGTTGGTTCAGGTATTTCTATGGTACTGGACAAAATGGTTTGGAACTGCAGTTTGGGTGGTTAAGTTGCCATTTTTGTTGTGTGGTTTGGGTTCGGTGATTTTAATGATTCACATTGGGATTCGTATGGGCGCGGCTTGGGCTGGGTTATTGGCCGCTACGATGCTGGCTACTTTGCAGTTCCCGCTGATGTACAGTGAAATTGCTCGTCCTTATGCCTCTGGTTTGTTGCTTTCATTGTGGGCATTTTACGTTTGGTTGCGATGGTTGGAGGTATGTAAAGCGGACGTGGCAGGGATCAATTTATGGGCAAAGCCATTGATATTATTGTCGATCGCAGGGTATCTGGGCGCTTCAAATCACTATTTCAATGGGTTAATATTGGCTTTGTTATTTGTTTCGGGGTTGGTGATTTTGCCACGCAAAAGGTGGATTCGATACCTATGGCCTTGGCTATTGGGTGCGGCGTTGTATATGCATCAAATCGGGATTTTTATGCATCACTTGCAGGTGGGAAGTCCGGGTTGGCTGCAGGTCCCGACAATAAAATCTCTGTTTAAGCATTTCATGTATTGTTTTGGCTATTCACTGTGGCCCATTCATTTGTGGTTGCTGGGCGTTTTATTGGGCGAGCTGATTCAAAAGCGGAAGATAAAATGGTTGGGATTTGATGAAACACTGGACGAATCGAAAGTCATTTCCGCGGGAGCTGACGGTGATGGATCGGATTTGGGTGATAAGCAGCAAAAAAGAGAAATCAATCGCGTGATTTGGCTATTGTATTTGGCACCTCTTGTCATTGCTTATTTATATTCTGTTCTTAGGGCTCCGGTGTTTCAGGATTCTGTCTTGTTGTTCTCGTTTGGCTTTGGGTTGCTGGGTTTTGCCTTGTGGGTGGATCGAAGAGCGTTGAGTTTGCGTCTAAAGGCGGGGTTGGTCGTTCTCACGTTGTTGGTTAATTTGTATGTGTTGCTTGAGGATCGCAATCATCGGGAGTTGTTCAACAATCAGTCTTATGACGCCGCTGTGAAAACCTTTAAGCGTTGGAAAGTACTAGACGATGTTTCACGGGGCGATGCGATGTGGGTTTTTGGATTTGAGTCGTTTTTTATGGAATATCATGCCAAGGAGTTGGGTTTGGCGTTGGGTAAATGGCAAAAGAACGGGGGTGATTTGCAATATTTTAGGGACGAAAAGGTGGATTATGCATCGTTCAGAAAAAAGTTGGCAGCGGTTAAGGGCGATGATTTTTACTATTTAAATATGGTGGGGATGGATCCCATGTTGCGGGTTTGGATTCAGCGCGCTTTTCCAATTTTGCTTAGTGAGTCGATGGGTCCGGGTTATCACATTATGCATTTTTCCAAGTTTGGCGGGGGCAATGGTGCTTCTGGTAACTTGGGCGATGGTGTTTCGCCTGTTCGGAGTGGACAGCTTGCGTTGCGGGGCGACATCGACTCAAGTCAGTATCGTCAGGTATTGGCTGTTTCAACGGATTCATTGGGCGATCAGCGATATAGTGCGGAGTTTGTTGCGGTGGCTACTTTGGAATTGGATACGTTGTTACTAAGGAGCAAGGATTTGCGGCTGGTTGTAATGATAAAAAATGGGGCCGGTGAAAACATTAGATACTTGGATCAAGGCATCGGAAGCATGGGGTATGGACTGGGCGATGTGGAGGTTTTGGTAGGCGGAAGATGTAGAGTGAATCTTTATTTGGCTGGGCGTTTGGTGGATGTGGAATGGGGTGGCGAGGGAATTGCAGGGCAAGGCGTATTCAGGGAGATTGGAGCGGGTCTTGCATCGAACATAAATCATTTTGCAACGAGGGGATACGACATGCAGATTTTCATTGATAATGCGGGAAGAAGGCCTGTTGCGGTGAAAACGTTGCGCATTGATTTTTGGCCTGGCAATGGATCGGTGTATGGATTGGTGAATCCTGTGATTCCGTAAAAGTGGACATTTGAGTGCGTTAATGGAAGTGGGGATGGGTAGAATGCGGTTATTTGATTAATTTCGCAACCAATGGGAATCCTATCACAAGTGATTTTTGCCCTGATTTTGGGCGTTGGAAGTTGGATATTCGCCGGTCGGGTAAAATTCATCCGCAGGAATATTTTTTTGGGAAAGAAACAGGATTTATCGGACAATCCGGCGGCGCGATGGAAGCAAATGGCTTGGGTTGCGATGGGTCAGAGCAAGATGGTTCGCAGACCAATAGCGGGCTTCTTTCACATCTTGATTTATGTCGGCTTTGTGTTGATCAACATTGAGGTGTTGGAGATTTTGATAGACGGATTGTTGGGTACGCATCGATTTTTCGCCCATTATTTGGGTTCGATTTATGATGTGGCTATAGGATTTTTTGAAATTTTGGCGTTGGGTGTTTTGGTTGCCTGTATTGTTTTCTTAGGACGTCGTTTCGTGACCAAGGTACCGCGTTTGCAGATGAGTGAATTGAAGGGCTGGCCTATGAAGGATGCCACGATCATTTTGGTGGTTGAGATTGTGTTGATGGGGGCTTTGTTGAAGATGAATGCGGCGGAGCAAGTATTGGTTAGTAGGGGTTTGATGGAGGGTCATGGCAGCTTTCCGGTGAGTCAGTATTTGGTAGGATTTTTTGATGGATTCAGCGACGGGTCGGTTCATATGATTGAGCGATTGTGTTGGTGGTTCCATTTTGTGGGCATCGTAGTGTTTTTGAATTATGTGCCATATAGCAAGCATTGGCATATCATCATGAGTTTTCCGAATGTGTATTACACGCCATTG
>CAJBVU010000297.1 GCA_903959115.1 uncultured Bacteroidota bacterium | reverse complement strand
GCGGCCGCACCGGCTAAGAAGAGGCCTGCAAAAAGGACTACCAGTGCCAGCGGATCAAAACTCAATGGCACGAAGAAAAAAACAAGGACTTCACCGGCTAAGAAGCAGGGTAGAGGCAAAAAACGAATTACCCCTGTAAAACTCTTTTAATCAATAAATACGCAAACCATGGCAACTCAAAGAAAAAAAACCAAAATCAGTAGCCAAGCTGTAATGGGAGAAATTAAAACCTTGGCTATGCTCACTGGCGGTGTTGTTATCGGCTCGCTGGGTGGCAAAATGATTGACAAAGTACTTAAAGTCGATGCAACTGCAACTGGATTCAATGCAAAAGCGCTTGCTCGTCCGATTGTCCTTATGGGCGTGGGTACGGCAGGAAACTTAATGCTAAAAGACCCGAACATGAGAATGCTCGCAACGGGTGTGGGCGCATCGGGATTGCTATCAGGGGTAAAAGTTCTGATGAAAAAGGATTTGCTGGCAGGACTGGCTGATTTCAGCTTTAGCGGATTGGGTGAACCCTCCGTGTACCGCGAGCCTTTGAACCTTTCAGTAGATCGCTACAATCCTGACCTTCCAGCTTTGTCATCTCCAACATCTTTTAACCCTGAGGAGTTCGCACACTCAGCAATGGTTGAGGGCATGGCTGAAGAGGATTTGGCCTACATCGAAATCATTTAATCAATTCATTCATCAAAAAAATAAACAATCAATAACATGTTAACGCTCGGACAAATCGAAAACAGTGAGTACAACTTGCTAGGTGCAATGTCAGAAGATGACTTTTTGCAAGCCCTTGACTTAAGTGGCCCCAACGACAAGAAAAAATTGTTCCGCAAAATGCAGAACCAATCCCGTGTTGCAAGCAATGCAACAGGCTCACGCTCTCGCGCAGAGTTTGAAAAGCGCATTTCAATGTTGCCAAAAGAGATCCAAGTTGGATTGGCAAATCAATCATTGCAGGCAGTGGATACAGCCTACTACGTGGTGAAAACCATCAGTGGCTCTAAAGTCATTAAGATGTTCAAGGATGACGACAACAAGGTTGTTGGATCAAGCAACATCTCTAGTGGTAAACTAGAGAAAGGCAATTACTTCTTGCTTTACGGATTACAGTTGTTGGGCGGTGTTGGAGACAACAACGACACACCAGGCTCGGTAAACTACGACGTAGTTCCTGACTACTTGCGTAACGGAGAATTTGAATTCAAAGCCAACGGAACGGTCTTGGTTCCAAACACATCATGCGAGGTGTTCCAAACCACTGGCAAGGATACTTTCAAAGGTTTGTTTGTGTTGGATAACCCAAAAATCATCCGTGACCAACAGTCCATTGAGTTGAACATTGAGTGGAGTGCAAACGCCCCTCAAAATTCATATTTGAAGGCAATCCTTCGCGGAACCGCTGTAATCAAAGCCTAATCAATAAATCCAGTTCACCATGAAAAACCACAAGTTTCAGCAAATTAGAGTGAATGTTACCGCCCCTGGCGACATCGTTCGATTCAATGCACAAACAGATAAGCAATATTCAAGGATTAGGGGCATTTATGTCTCTTTACCTGAGGAGCGCTTAGTACCTGGTAGCTTGTTGGGTCTGAAAGTGAATAATCAGGACATTTTTGAAGATGTGCATGAGGTGAAACTGCTAACCAGTGGTAATCAGGTGGCTCCCAATCAGAAGTTTTTCTTCTTTGAGGAGCACCTGGATGCTGCTGGAAGTACAGTGGAGGGTCGATATACAGATGGCCAACCCGCGGTTGAAAACGGCAGTTCAGCCTTCGGTTATCCTTACGCAGTAAAAATCTATTTGTGGCTTACCAATGAAAAGTGATCATGGCCGCAATTCGCTACAATATCATCCGCCTGAGAGTTGAAAGACCAGGTCAGATTGTTCGATTTCAACACAAGATACCGAGCAATCTACGACGCTGTACGGGCTTTAAAGCGGTCCATGTTCGCGGTGTACAAACAGATTTGTACATCCCTGAGATTGGATGGTTTACAGCCTCATTCAACAGTTTAAAGGAGGAGGCTATTGTAACGCCTGTTTCGGCTCAAGCTTTCTACAATCCTGAGGTATCGCATGAATTTCAGACATTGGATGTGGCGCTTAAACCCAGCCAATTGGTGGTGGGCGTTTATGTCGACACGATGAAAGCCAGTGCATTTATGCCCTATGTGGTAAGTCTTTATCTCAGATGCACCGAAAATATCTCAGTCCGCACAGAATTGGTAAAAATTACTCAAAGTAAAAACCAAGACTGCAATTGCGATGATGAGGTTGATCGGGATGAAGATGACCAAGAACAAGACAGTGAAGAATTAAACCCTGACCAATTATGTTCGACCATTTAATTCATATTCACCAACAGTTTACGCAGCGACTAATAGGCATTGAGCTACAGCGATTTAAAAACGTAGTAACCACGCCCGGCACACTCAGGTATGAGATTGAAGCCTACAATGAGTATCTGCTTTTGACAAACTCTTTTGTTCTGCCCATTGGCACACGCATCATTTCAGATACCAACAGTTTAGAAATTCTATCCTCACAAAATGGATTGGAAGGACTAGAAGAATTCAGTGGCTTGGTTGCCATCGAGCTGCCAGCAAATACCCAAGAATATCCCAACATAGAGTTTATACAAATTGTCAAGGAGTAATGAGCAAACGAAAGATATATCATCTGATAGAGGTAAGTCAGAAAATGATTAAAACCTTCCCTAAGATGGGTCACATGAATGTGGTTTTTAATGCCGTTTTCTACCGCAATGGCAAGAAATTGAATAGCATTGAACAGGCGGATGTGGCCAATTTTTCATCTCTGGTCAGAAACTACGACAAATCTGAGAACCCGGACAAGGTAAAAGTCGAATTCAAAGACCAGAAATCGGGCAGTTTGATTTGGGCCAAGACCTTCGAGTGGTCGGATGTGGATGAGGAAATTCCAAGAGCTCTGTCAGGGTATTCGGGATTGGGAGAGGCAGAGGTCAATGATTTGGTTCAGCGCAAGTTCTCCGAAATGGAGCGCTCCAAAGAAATGGAAAGAATGACCGAGGAGCTTCAACGCCTGCAAGCAGAGAACGAGGAACTCGAATTTCAGATGCAGGACATGCAACATACCCTGGATGCAAAAAAGCAGGTGGAGTACTATTCCAACATCATCGGTATGGCACTTCCCGGACTCGCAAAGTTCTTGAGCAATTCGCCGATGGGCGCTGCCATGAACTTCTTGGCAGGAACGGACCCCGAAGGCAATGATCAAGTAAAGGAAGACAATACCGAGCCCAAGGACTCACAACGAGAAACCATCCTTGAGATGATCGCCTCGTTTTGCAATACCATGAGCAATCAAGAGCTAGGGACGATGTATTTGATGCTTTCTGAAATCGAAAAAGACCGCGCAAACCTTCAACGCATTTTACAATTTATCACACAAGCAAAACAAACAAATCCAATATAAATATGGCAATCAGAGATGTATTAGTAGAAGTCATTGTGGCTTCAGACCAAGATGCCCGTCACGTGCAATTGGCATTGCAAACCATTGTGAAAAATTTCACGGCGGACGAGCTGTGTAAGATTTCAAAAAAGATTGAAAACCCGATCACCAAGCTGAGAATCAAAAGCATGATTTAATCCAAACTCCACATGGCATCCACCAAAGAAAAACTCTTTCAGGCAGTTGAAAATAACCAGTCCAAGATTGTGAATGGGGTATTGGTTATGGGCGGTATTTATCTGACCTACCGCTTAGGTAAAAACCTGATTGCTTCATTGAATAAATCGGATGCACAGAACAAGGCGGATGATAGTCCTGATGTGAGGCAAGCGATGGCATTGCGTTCGGCGATGAACCCTTCGGGGATTTCTTGGATGATGAGCTTTGATACAACAAACACGTCTACGGTATTGGATTCAGCCAAGACGATTACCAGTTTGGACCGTGTGCAGGCTGCTTACAAGAGTTTGTACCAAGACAACTTACTGGATGATTTGCAGGGCGAATTGTCGGCCAGTGACTATCAGAAATTCCTGACCATTGTGAGTTCCAATGCAAAAAAAGATACATCTAGCGGCGGAAGTGCGCCGGTGCAATTCGCCAAGCCCAATCAGTTGGTCGTGGCCAAAAAAGCGGTGACACTGAGAACATCACCCGATGCCACCAACCATGGCGCATTTTACGAGGTTTTCTCGGCCAAAAATATCATTCGCCAAGCCAAGCCTGGTGAGTTTTTGGGCTATGCCACAGGCAGGCAGCAATTTGATGAGGTGAACAATGTCAAATTTATTGAAGTGGCGTATGTGATTAATGCGGCCAATGCACCTGCGGCATACAAAAGCAAGAACAAAACGCGGGTGAGTTTTTGGGTCTCCAGTTCCTCTTTATACGTGGATATTTTTCCTTACTACAAGAACATGTACGATGCGTATCCTGCGACCAAGAGCTATACAGGCTGGATGAAGCCCCAAGACTTTTTTACCCTCAAAGGAATTCCTATGCCGCGGCTACTGACCAAAATCAATACGCCGGTATTAAACGAGGATTTGGTTGCCATAGATCTTGCCCAGGCCAATACCATCTTGGGCCGGCTGATTATGAGCATGAATACAGGCAAAGGTGAATTTTTGCAGTTTCAAACAGTTGACAATACCCTTCGGTGGGTAGATAGACGATTCATTCATTTACAAGAACAATCATGAGCATCAAAACAGAAAATTACGTCATCCAAAATTACCCCTTT
>CAJBVU010000296.1 GCA_903959115.1 uncultured Bacteroidota bacterium | reverse complement strand
TATTCAGAACCAAATACATGGGTTCTTTTAAAAATTGGGCCATCCAGTGATTCAATCGGATAGACTTCACTTTGATTCCATCCGTATAGAAGTCGATTTTCTCTGGGGTCCATAAGCAAGCATAAATGTGAAATGCAGTGTCGGTGTCTTCCGAAACGCGAATTTTTTTCATCATCATTTGTTTGGTATGGGTTTCTACTTTCCCCGTGTGAACTGTCATTGTTTGAGTGTTGACACTGTTGCCTGTGGATTTTCCGTACATCTCAAAAATATCGATTTCGGGGGGCCAATTATTTTTTCCGGTGAGCCACCACGCCGGCCAAGTTGCAGGTCCTGTTGGGTTTTTGCTGCGGACGGCGAAATATCCGTAGGTGAAATTTTGGCTGTGAAAGGTATTCACAAGGCCTACGCTATAAGGTATCATCACGGCCAACTTACCCGTGTCTGCTCCCGATGCATTCAAAATCTGCTGTACTTGGGATGTTGATCCTGAACCATCTCTCACCTCGTGATCACCTAGATATTTCACGACATTTCCTGCTGCATTCACACGCTGAATTTGAATTAGCTCTTTTTGAATCAGATTCGTTTCATTCATGGCGCGATATAATCGTTCTACATCGCCTTTGGGTTGATCTTCGATGATGATTGGATAAGGCTTCGGCTCATTGAGGAGATGTAACTTACCCTCGGCGACAAAAACCTGTGGATCCCCGTAAAATTGATGCGCATTGTCTGGGTGAAACCGTCCCCAAGGCTGACCTTTCGACCAAATAGCGGGATTGAAAGTATCGAAATTGTCTTCGAATACGAGTTTATATTCTTTGGCCTCTTCGGGCAGAACTAGGTTCGTTGTGTTCTTGGTTTGATGCTTGAACTGACGGCTATATCGCGCACTTCTAAAGTCCCAATTTTTTTTGAAATACATGCTCATTTTGGCGGCACCAAATCCCTTTCTGGTTGAATCAATGGGTGATGTGCTTTTGCCGCTAGCCCAACTTGTTAATCCAAATGTTAGGGTGAGTAGGATGATTGATGCTTGCCGGCGAGCAGAAAGGAAAAAATCCACAATAAAAAGGGGCTTTATTTGGGATTGAAGAGGCATCAAAAACGACATAAACAAAGTTAAGAAATTCGCAGTAGGTTTGAAGTAGTGAGTGAAGCAGCATTTAAATCAGGATTTGTGAGTATTATCGGTATGCCAAATGCCGGAAAAAGTACCCTTTATAACGCCTTATTGGGCGAGAAGTTAGCCATCGTAAACTCGAAGGCGCAGACAACCAGACACAGGATTTTTGGTATTAAAAATGGCCCTGGCCACCAAATCGTTTTTTCTGATACCCCCGGCATTTTACGTCAGACCAGCTACGGAATGCACGAGCGGATGATGAAGTTTGTGAAGGAAAGTGTTGACGATAGCGATGTTTTGGTTTTGTTGATCGACATCAATGGAAAGGATTTTTCTGAGGAGATTCAAGAGAAATTTGAGCGGTCGAAGGCGAAAAAGATCGTTGTTTTAAATAAAATCGACAAGGTACATCAGCAGAAGTTGGAGGAAAAGTTGGTTTGGTTGAAAAAGACGTTTATTGGCGATGTTTACTTGGCGATTTCGGCCCAGGAGAAGTTTCAGATCGATGTTTTGGAGAAGTATTTGGTTGATTTTTTACCTGAGCATCCGGCCTATTATCCTGAGGATCAACTGACCGATAAAACAGAGCGGTTTTTTGTCAATGAGATTATCCGAAACAACGTATTGAAGCTTTACGATGAAGAGGTTCCATATTCGGTAGAGATTGTGACTTTGTTATTCAAGGAAGAGCCAAAAATTATCCGTTTAAGTTGTGAAATCATAGTTGAGCGCGACTCTCAGAAGCCTATCATCATTGGGAAAAAGGGACAAAGTATCAAGAAATTGGGCATCGAATCGAGGAAGGAACTGGAGTTATTTTTTCAAAAGCAGGTGTATATGGAATTGTTCGTGAAAGTGCGAGAAGATTGGCGCAACAACAAGAAGATGTTGGATCAATTTGGATACGAATCGGAGTAATTTTAGGAAGCATGCGGATCATTGTTGGCATTGGCATCGTGACGATTACGCTGTTGGCATTCACGCTATTTGCAGGGACTGATCAACAGGTTGTATTTTCATTTCCCAGAAATTTAGGGTACAAAGTTTCAGCCCAGTCTGTCATTGCAGATTCATCGTTGTTGCCTTGCTTTGCTCGCGATACCGTGTATTTTGTTCCTTGCAATGGCAAATCGATCCGTGTTGAAATCAAGGTTGGTCGATTTGCGAAAGCATCGACTCGTCAAAAAATGTTGCTGCTATTGCCCGGTTGGAATTTTGCCGATACGCAGTGGTGTACACGAACGCGGGTTTGTGATGAGGCAACGAAGAGAGGCTACGATGTGATGTTGGTGGAGATGGGTAAGAGCGTTTATATGGATAGTTTATACCCTCAGATGCGCGCTGACTACCGATTGCATCCCACGCGGACATGGCTTTGGGATTCTGTGTTAAAGCCATTACAAAAAAGGACTTATTTTACTGATCGAGGCATACCTTCTGATCCAATAAAGACGGTGGATGGTGATGTTTACTTTAAATCGTTGCGATTGCCCATTCCATCTTATGTGATGGGGTTGTCGACGGGCGCAAGAGGCGCTTTGTTGTTGGCTTTGGAGCATCCTGAGGCGTTTGTGGGATGTGCCGGCTTGAGTGGTGATTACAATCCGCTGTTGATGAAGAACGACAACCTCATGATCAATTGTCTGGGAAAATATGACGATGTTCCCTGGCGATGGCGGGGTACGAATAATATTGAGATGCGGGTAGATGCGTTGCGGATTCCCGTGTATTTGGCTCATGGAACCGATGACAAAGTGGTTCCTTGGCAACAGACAGAATCGTTATTTAAAGCGATGGAGTCATCCGTTAATTTTCAGCAGCGGGCATCGACTTTTCAAAAAACATACGACGACGTAGGGTTGGTTCGCACGTTGTTTGTGAAAGGCGCCGGACACAATTATTCATTCTGGAATGAGGCTGGCCTTAAGGTTTTGGATTAT
>CAJBVU010000295.1 GCA_903959115.1 uncultured Bacteroidota bacterium | reverse complement strand
GAATCCCAGTATTGATATCACCATTGATATACGGTTGGGTATACAGCCTTACGCCCGCAAATAACTTATCTGTTATGTATGAGGATCTCTCTATGATAAAATTAATGCCATAACTGTTTCTTGTTTCAAGCTGATATTCAGTATAAATCAACTTCCCATTCTGAAATGTCTGAGAAAAAATATAGGCATCGGAAACAGAATATCTAGTCAATCCAGTCCCAATTCTAAAATCAGTCCTTTTGTTGTTTTTGAACGGCGAAAGGTAAATGTTTAGGTTTCCTTGAGTAAAAGAGGAGGTTTCAAAAACACCATAGTTACTTCGGCCTAAATTGATCGATATTGAACTCGTTAAGTAGTTGTTCAGTTTGTAATTGAGTTCATTTTCATAAACCAGTGTTATCATGTCTCCTGTTCCCAATATGGAAACGCCACTTCCTATCCTAAAATCAAACTTACTTGTTTTTTCTTGTCCTTTAGCGGGAAGCGAAAAGAGTATTAAAGTAATTATTAGCAACGTTTTTGTTCTCATCTATTTTTGTTTTATATGTTGTCATTTCGAATTTAAAGAGCAATCAAGAGATTTTATCTGTGTTGCGCCATCTTTTCGATGATTTAATAATGCTTTACGGATGCTTTACTTTCGCGTTTGGCCATCAAAATTTCGGATGTTTTAAAAACGAGCGTCAATGAAATTTTCACCCTCCAAGAGGATGATTGAATTCCCTTTAAAATCCTTGGGAAATCCCTATGTTGAAATTCAATGAGCGATTATAAAGGGGGATGGACCTGGTATCGCCCTGCATGTTGCCTTGTCCGTGGTTGTAGCGAAAGCTAAGCGATACATTGGCATTGTTTCCGATGGGAGCCTCTACGCCCACGCCACCGCAAAATCCATAATCGAAAAGATCCCTAAATTGTGTGATGTCAACCATCATAAATGTAATGCCTTCACTGGTCGACTGTCGCTCGGTAGACGTTGCGCGTGTCAAGTATCCTCCGTAAGCACCGGCATCAATGAAAACTTTGGCGCTTTTGCCGAATTGAGCCCTAATCATTAGGGGTGCGGTGATGTAGTTGTTTGCCACGCTCACATTCATGGATCCAACTGTAACACCATTGATATCGGTGATGGGGAAGGCGCCACGGAAGCCCCCCTTGCGTTCATAGTTTACTTGCGTTCTCACTGATATCCATCGGTCTGCGTTGTATTGGGCAGAGAAACCGGCGCAATATCCCACGGTGGGGGTAAATAGGAAATCAACGTTTTGGCTGTGGATCGTTGTTACAGAAGGTCCCGCTTCAAATCCCATTTGCCATTTGCTGGTTTGGGCAGTTATCGATGATGTGGCGCAGATTGCGATTAGGCCGAGGATGTATTTTTTGAAGGTTTTCATCTTGGTTTATTGTTGGATAATACTCCGAAAGTAACGGGTAAAAATCTGAAATCATGTGCAATGCGCCCAGTTTTCGATGAATTCTTCTTGGTGCGGATTTATAGCTATAACAGTCCATCAAATAAATTCCACACTTTTGAGTTATTAGTTCCGTGATGAATTTTCGGTTACTCGTGTTTCAAATGTTGGGATTCATGTCGATTCCTTTGGTCGCGCAGAAATACGATCCCGTGGATGGTGGATTTGAGACTCGCGAACGCAAGATTCAGGCGCAAACCAATCCACGATTGCAGCGAAAGAACTTGGAGGAGTGGATGGAGGTCAACCTCGGTTATGCACCAACGGGTGGATTGATTCAACACAATGGCGGCTATGCGTATACCTGGCTGCAAGGATATACCGTGGTTTGGAAAGGACCCAATGAAGGTCAGCGAATCATCAAGTCAAATGTGCCCAAAGACATCGAGCCATTGAAGCCATATACGGCGCCGAAATGCGTGTGTATTTTCAATCATGAGGTGAGCAATAAGGAGTATTTGGACTTTGTAACGGATGTGTTTTTGGAGAAGATGCGGGTATTGAATCCAAAGCTTACGTTTATTGACAAAAAGGGCAATTTTACGGATAGCTTTTTACAATCACTGGTTAAGCATTTTCTAAAACCCGGTGTTGCTGTGCCCAAGATTAAGACTGGCTCAAGTTTGGGGCGTGTTTTAATTCAAGATGTTAAAGATTCCATTACCCAAAAAGAAAACCTGTTGCATGAACTGCTCGATTTGACGAAAATCACCTTCGATGGCACTCGGATTTTTCCGGATGTGACTGGGTGGAACAGTAATTTTTCTTGGTCAGGCGGTCATGACCCCATGGCGCTCTATTATTTGTGTCATCCATCCTATGGCGATTATCCCATTTGTAATTTGAGACAATCCCAAGCGATGGCCTATTGTCAATGGTTGAGCGCTCAGCTCTCAGCATTGTCGGGAGAGGAAATCGTAGTTTCGCTTCCTACAGAAACGGAATGGATACAGGCGGCTAGTTATGAAAGGGAGGATTCGAAGTCGTATTACAAACCCAGTGTCAACCCCTATTGGAGAAATGCCAAAGGCGTTGATATCGCCAATCAGGTGGTCTACAAAACTCCAGAACAATTAAAAAAGTACCAAGATTGGCTGATGCGGAAAAATAAATTGGAAGGAGATTCCACAGCCGTTGATTGGGATTCGATTTCAAGGGCAGATCCAGCAGCGTATTACTTGGATTATTTGGGCGCTGCCGGGTTAGGGTCTTACCCCACACCGGTTTTTTCCTATTGGCCAAACGATGCCGGCTGTTACAATATTTTTGGAAATGTTGCAGAGATGACCAGCACCATGGAAGGTGAAATGATGGTTGTAAAAGGAGGGAGTTTTAGGGATGTGGGCGATGTGCTGTTTCCGGGCAGTCGTGCCTTGGTTTACAGTGGTGAATCCATGCCCTTGGTGGGATTTAGGCCTGTTGTGAAACTTCGCTATTAAATGTAAAAGAAATCTGCCAACGATTTCGTTATGGTTTTGGTTTACTTGATTTTATGAAAAACATACAACGTATTGCTATCGCTTTAATAATAACAGCTTTTATTTCTTGTGACAGGAGTGGGGGAAATAGAGAGGTCACTTGCTTGCCCAAAGGTCTTTCAGGAAATGTCCTGGCATTTTATCCTTTTTCGAAAGGTACGCTAAATGATTTTTCGGGTAACAGTCATCACTTGATGAATTCTACTTCAGCGCGACCAACTTTCGATAGAAATAGAAACGATAGTTGTGCTTTTGAATTTGATAATATGCCCCTCTCGACTGAATTTCTAACAACTTCGGCTACGAGTTTTTTAAACGGGTTGAAAGAATTTTCAATTTCTTTCTGGTATCAACCAAAAGATACTACTAGAGGTGGTGGGCAATTTGAAAGTTTGATCTGTAGGGGGCTTGGACATGACTGCCCCGATCGCAACGGACAATGGTCAGTAGGTCTTTCTGATTGTCGTAAAGCTGTTTTTGGCAGAACAAACTCTGTGTGGGATGATG
>CAJBVU010000294.1 GCA_903959115.1 uncultured Bacteroidota bacterium | reverse complement strand
GGCATTCTTTCCTGGCCATAACCCCTAGCCGTCTCCATAATTCCCTCAATTTCACGGGTAAGCAATGGACGAATTGCCTCTGGTGTCACATCTCGATGCGACAACCCCGTCCCACCCACAAACAACATCAAATCCACTTGCGACCCATAGTCGTGCACCGCCTGCTGAATAGCCTCCACTTGATCGGGCAGAACAACAACTGGCATTACTTGCAGACCCATAGAAACCAACCGAGCAGAAACCTCAGCGCCCGCCTGATCCTCTGCCTTCCCTTGAGAAATAGAATCGCTGCAAACTAATACCAACGCCTTGCGTTCTGTCATGATTTTTTCCAACGACAATTTTATCGCATCCGATTTACCGCCCGTCTTGGAAATCAACCGAATGTTTGAAATCTCAATACCCTTATCGATAGGCTTCAACATATCATATAAAGTAAGCGCCACCACCGAAGCCCCATGCATTGCCTCAACCTCAACCCCAGTTTTATATACCGTGTGAACCTCCACCGAGATTCGAATTTCCAACTCAGCCAACTCATAACTCACTTGGGTAAATTCCACCGGAAGTGGATGACAATCGGGAATTACATCGCTGGTTTTCTTCACCGCAAACAAACCCGCCACACGCGCAAATTCCAGCACATCGCCTTTGGGAACCCTGCGCTGAATCACTGCATCCATGGTAGACTCCTTTGACACTTTCACCACTGCCTGGGCTACCGCCTTTCGCAAACTATTGGATTTATGGGTTATTTGAATCATCCTCTATTTTCTTTCCATTGATACGCTTCACCAGCAAAAATTTCCTTGCCCCAAATCGGCAATTCCTTTTTAATCCGCTCCACCACTTCCTCACAAGCGTCGATTGCCTCTTTACGATGCACAGCCGATGCAAAAACAAACAAACAAATTTCCCCCGCCTTCACCACACCCAAACTATGAGTTATGTGCAAACAGGTTAATGGGTATTTTGCAAAAATCGCCTCGCGAATTTCATGCATAGCCGCCAATGCCATCTCCTGGTGCGCGCTATATTCAATGGCCATAACTGTAGCCTCTTCCACCGCATCGGCCCTCACCTGCCCCATGAAAATACTGTGCGCTCCAATATTTGTCTTCTTCTGATGATGGGCAATATCCTCCCCAATTTTCACCGGCGATATGGGTCCATCAACAAAGATATTCTTGGGTTTTTTCTCCAACATTTCTAAGGGTAAAGTTACTACTTTCAATCAGAATTATTGTCCAACTGGAATTTCACGATGCTCTGATTCATCGCGTTATACGTCAACATTTGATTTACCAATTGACCATCCAAACCCAAAATCCATTTCAAAACTTCCATGGCCTGGAACGAACCAATTATGCCTGCCAATGCACCCAAAACACCCGCCTCAGCACAATTCTGAATCTCACCCTGTCGCGGTGGGTTTGGAAAAATATCTCTATAATTCAAAGAACGAATGAAAGAATCGTCCGACGTTTGCGACGCCATTATGTCCTGATTCTCAACCTCCGCATACTTCATCAACGCATTAAACACGGCAACCTGACCTTCAAACTTTGCAATGGACCCATATACCCAAGGTTTGTTTGCAAAAGCACATGCATCGTTGATGAGATAACGAGCTGCAAAGTTATCGGTGCAATCCACTACGATATCCGCCAAAGCCAAGAAAGCAGTTGCGTTTTCCGCAGACAACATTTCCGTATGGACAGACACTTTTATTTGGGCATTTTGTTTTTGAATCCACTCCTTGGCCACCTCCACTTTAAATCTACTCACATCAGTTTGAGTATATAGTATTTGTCGTTGCAAGTTACTCAACGAAACCCGATCCGCATCCACCAAGACGAAATTTCCCACCCCTGCAGCGGCGAGATATTGCACCACCGGACAACCCAATCCTCCGAGGCCAACGACCATAACTCGGGCAGCGCGCAAAGCGCGCTGCCCGCCCAAACCCACTTCACGCAACGACAACTGACGTTGGTATCTATCCAAAAAATCGGGTTCCATTTCCATCATTAAAATCTAAACATCATCCCCCAGAAAAGGGCGGCATCAACGCAACATGATCGCCCGATCCAACCTCAAATTGCCCCGTAACAAAACGCTCGTTCACAGCAATGCGAAAGGTTTTCCCCTCCAATGCGGGGTATCGCTCTATCAACAACGACATCAATTCAGCTGCGGAAATTACCGGCTGCGGAATCGCAAACCCCAAAACACCGCTCCCCGTGATATCTGTTAAAGCGCCATAACTCATCAACCGAACCTCCATCATCACAAAAGTAATTTGATTGCCGCAATCAGCAACACAACCGACAAAATCCCTTTCATTCCGCGATGGCTAAATTTCTTAGACCCATACCAAGAACCCGCCACACCGCCCAAAATAACCGGGGTAATCAATGCGCCCACAATCATCAAAACCGACAACCAATAAAGACCCAAAACCGATCCGCCCGTTATTGCTTGACCCGCCACATCAATCACTTTTTCCGTCGTAGATTCCCAAAGCGGATGCTGTTGAACGAAACCTACCAAGCCCGACATAGAATTGACAAAAATGAAAGCCGCACCCATCGCAGCCGTCTGTTTTTGCTGCGTCCACCCCAAAAGTAAAAGTACCGGCGAAAGCAAAATGCCACCACCAATACCTAAAAGACCCGAAACATATCCGATGCCAGCGCCCATAATAGCAGCCGCCAACAAATATTCCCTCGAAAGTTGCGATGCATTATCCGCCAAAACGCGCTTATCGTCGTCATTTTTTAACGAAATCCGTCCGCGCAAATTGATATTCAAAAGCACCACCGAAACCAATAAAAATACACCCAGCCCAAACTGATACACATCGTCCTTCAATGGCGTAAATCCACCCAAATAGGCCATCGGAATAGAAAGGAAGGCGATGGGCAAAAAGAGCCGCCACAAAAAATGACCCTGCCTATAAAATTGGATAAAGG
>CAJBVU010000293.1 GCA_903959115.1 uncultured Bacteroidota bacterium | reverse complement strand
GATTCTTGCGCCTATGGTGGAAAATGTGTCCATCGTGGGCTGTAAAAAATCGCCTTTTAGGACCCCAAAGGCATAAACGGTTCCCCAAAGTAATCCGCCAATATGCGCGGCATAACCGCCCACGTTGTTATCGCCAAAGATACCCAACACATCCAAAACCACTTTCACTGCAACAATCCATCGAATTTCTACTTCTATCAGACCAAAGAGGAAGAGTCGGTACCGCGGCGTAAAGATGGCCGTAGCCAATACCACCGCAGACACGCCCGCCGAGGCACCGAGCGTATTCTCAGGGAAATATATCGCCCCGGGCACCTCAAAGAAAACCAACGCGGAATAAAACAATTGTATGGATAGCGCGCCAAACAGGCCGCCAAAAACAAAGAGCTTCCAGATATGCTGACGGCCCACCAAGTCCTCCAAAATGACACCCACAAAATAGAGCCAGAGCATGTTGCCCAGCAGGTGCCAGCCATTGATGTGAAGGAACATGTAGGTAAATGGACTCAGGAATTTGTATCCTTGGCTGAGTTCTACGGGGCTAAACTTTAGCCAATCTAATAAGACTTGGGAAATGATGCGGTTTGTCGTTGGGTACAGGGTGACAAGAATGATCAACCACGAAAGCAGAAACACCAACACGCAGGTCGCTATGATTTGTTGCACCGCGGTGCGGCCGGGTCCAAACCATTTGACAAAAAAAGTATTGACTGCGTCTTTCACGATGTTAGTATATCTTGCCCATTTTTCGCCACGCGAAAATCAATAAAAACCCTGTCAGTGCGCCTCCGATGTGGGCAAAGTGGGCTACGTTATCGCCCGAAAAACTGCCCAAACCGAGGAGTACATCTAGGCCCACCATGATGGGAACTAGGTATTTGGCTTTGATGGGATAAGGGATAAACAGAAATACCAATGACTCGTTGGGAGAGAGGTAGGCAAAGGCAACCATCACACCATACACCGCCCCGGAAGCACCAATCATGGGACCGTAGTTCACGGCTTCAACGCCGGCGGCGTGGTTGGGGAAAAGGGTTCCGGTATGGGAGAATATTGTATAGCCCATTTGCGCAAAATGCACGAGTACGGCACCCAAGGCGGCAATAAAGAACAGCTGCAAAAACTTGGATACACCCAATCGGTATTCTACAATTGCGCCGAAGGAGAAAAGGGCTAGGCCGTTGAAGAGTAGGTGACTGATTCCGCCATGACAAAAGATGTGGGTCGCCAACTGCCAAATCCGGAAATTTTCACTGTCGGGGTAGAACAAATAGAGCGTTTCTACATCAAACCCTGTCTTTGGCAAGGCAACTTGAGCAAAGCTCACCAAAACCATGATAATCAATAAGTTTTTTAACCCTGGAGGCAATTGTGCAATCATGTTCTTTGTTTTTTGTTCTGAAAAGTATCGTAAATAAAGGCGGCTGAGATTTCAATAAAAATGGGCTTGCCGTCAAAGGTATGGGATGGGTTTTGCAAGGCAAAAAGTCTTGTCGCCAACTGTTGCAATTCCTCGTTGGTTTTCCCCATGCCGCTGCGGATCACCGCATGCCTGGCCATGGAAAGTGCCATGCTTTCGTATTTACCCAATTTGAGATCGCCTTGGGTGTTTTGGTAATCTTCGATGAGATTTTCGATCAGTTTCTGTTCGTCGCCCTGGGTCAACAATGCAGGCAAACCATTCACTATCAATGTATTTCCCCCAAAATGACTGATATCAAAACCCAACCATTGCAATTCTTGCAGCAGTTCTAATACCACTGGAATTTGGCCGGGTGGCAGCTCCACGGTTCTAGGAAACAGCAAATGCTGACTCTGACCGGCATGGGCTTGCAATTGCTTTAGGTAATCGTGGTAAAAGACATGCTGCTGTGCCAATTTTTTGTCGACCAGCGTGAGAACACCCCCACGGTTTACCACCAAATATGCATCGGACAGGGGAAACAATCCTTGGATGAGGGAGTTTGGGTCGGACGTGGCGTTGTTAAGCCCCGAGATTTGGTTAGACTGGCCGGAATTGGGATTATTCAGCCCGGAGTGACCGAGCTCATTGTTGGGATGAGACAGGTCGGACGAATCCAAATTAAAGGAACTATTACG
>CAJBVU010000292.1 GCA_903959115.1 uncultured Bacteroidota bacterium | reverse complement strand
TTCAACACAGACATCATTTCATCGGTGCTCCAATTCAATTCACCATCAACGGTTGCAAAACCCTGCGGGGTTTTCACAATTCTCCGGCGTTTTTCATCCATCCAAAATACATTGCATTCACGGGCCAGTGCGGGAGGCTCAATGCCCTGTGCCGTCATTCTATTTGCCTGATCATTGAATGTATTGAACAACGATTCTTCAAACAAATCCTGTTCAAACAAGCCTTTGGCAACCTGCTTAAACGCCGTTTCATTTGGATCGATCACCAACAATCCAAACGCACCAAACAAATCGCTCACCCATTCGACTGTGGCCTTGGCCAAAGTTTGATTGGGCGATAAATAGATCTTCCGCAACTGACCAATTCTCAAAAGTGCATCTGAATTTCTTTGAAATTTTTGTTCCATCCATTCAAACAAATCATGTAAATCGTCTGTAACGAGCTCCCCCACTGCCCCTTCGCTGTCTTTGTTCCAAGTATAGCGATCTTTGAAAATGTCTACATGGTTGATTTCAGAAAAATCATGATCTTCAGTCGCCATCCAAAAAATTGGGACAAATTGCTTGCCTGGGAACTGCATCTCCAAATGATTACACAATACAATAGTAGAAACAATCTTGTAAACCACATACATGGGCCCCAATCCCAAATGAATCTGCTGTCCGGTAGTAACAACAAAGGCATTTTGATCCAACAAACGATCAATATTCACCTTTTGCTGCGCATGGGCTATTCCAAGGTGCTGACGGTGCAACACTTGGTACAACTCTTTTCGCTGTTCATCAGAAAACCCCTTTTCCAGATCAGACATGATCTGCGCCCAATTAGATTGGATTCCTTCGTGAGGGTACAAGCCCAAAGGAGTATCACCCCAAGCACTTTTTCTCAGTGCTGCTGAGATGTAATTTTCAGGATATGCAATTTTGCGAATTCTCACTATTTCACGACTTCACCAAACAAATCATATGTGGTGGCATCTGTGATTTTCACATTGGCGAAATCACCCATACGAACGTAGTTGTCTTGCGCTGGCACACGCACCTCGTTATCAACCTCCGGACTATCGTATTCGGTTCTACCAACAAATTCATCGCCTTCCAAACGATCAAACAACACTTTTACTGTCTGTCCTTTGAGGGATTGGTTAAACGCTTCCGAAATACTCATTTGTGATTCCATTACCGCGTCGGAACGACGTTGCTTTTCTTCTTGAGAGATATCATCCACCAAAGTGTGAGCGTGGGTATTTTCCTCATGGGAATAAGTAAATACGCCCAATCGTTCAAACTTAATCTCCTCAATCGCATCGATCAAATCCTTGACATCCGCTTCGGTTTCGCCAGGATGACCAACCAACAGTGTTGTCCTTAAGGCTATCCCCGGAACTCGGTCGCGAATCGTATTCAACACCTCATAAGTCCTGCGCTTGGTAATTCCACGTCGCATCGACTTTAACATATTATCCGATATGTGCTGTATAGGAATATCCAAATAATTACAAATGTTACTGCGCTCGGCCATTACATCCAATACATCCAATGGAAACTGCGACGGATAAGCATAATGCAAACGCAACCACTCCAACCCTTCTACATCGGAAAGATGCTTCATTAAGTCGGCTAACTTGCGATCGCCATAAATATCTAAACCATAACTGGTAGAATCCTGGGCAATGAGCATGACTTCTTTCACGCCATTCTTCACCAACCCTTGAATTTCCTTTTTGATGATCTCTATGGGCCTAGAAACGTGCTTACCACGCATTAAAGGGATGGCACAGAACGAACAAGGTCGATCACAACCCTCAGAAATCTTGGTATAGGCATAATGCTTCGGCGTAGTCTGCAAACGCTCCCCAACCAACTCATGCTTATAGTCGGCCCCAACCGTCCTCAACAAATGAGGCATATCCAACGTGCCAAACCAAGCATCTACTTCAGGAATCTCCGATTGGAGTTCATCTTTGTAACGATGCGACAAACAACCTGTTACATATAACTTTTCGATATTGCCTTTCGCTTTTTCATCTGCATATGCCAGAATAGTGTCGATGCTCTCTTGTTTTGCATTTTCAATAAAGCCACACGTATTGACAATGATGATATCCGCATCGTCTTTTGTGCTTTCATGAGCCACATCAAACTGCGATGCTTTCAGCTGACCCATGAGGACTTCACTATCCACTAGGTTTTTACTACAGCCTAGAGTGATGACGTTGATTTTGGTTTCTTTATTCGATTTGGTTTTCACGATACAAAAATCGATTTGATAAAATCGTACTTGTTAAATAGCTTGAGATCTTCGGCTTTTTCACCAAGACCGATATATTTTACAGGC
>CAJBVU010000291.1 GCA_903959115.1 uncultured Bacteroidota bacterium | reverse complement strand
CTGGCTTACAGAATTCATTGGATTATCGCAAATTTGCGTTTGAGTAGAAATGACACCAAAAGGTGTAATATCGCTTTCCTGGACATCACGAACATCACTAGTGTTAAATGGGATATTCGCCTCAGTTACCGTTGACTTATTGGATTCTACTTTTGATGATTCAGCGTTTGGATTTTGAATCGCTTTATGGACAGATTTATTGGGCAAACCACTGGTCTTATTGCTTCTTGTAAAGTGACCATTCAATCCCAAATTAAATCCGGAATTATGATATCGCTTTTGCATTGTGCAAGATGTTAGCACGATGATGATCGTCAGTAATAACGAAATTTTGTTTTTCATGATAATTATAACTTATTAGCGGTTATTCAAATATAAATCAGCGATGTTACCCGAACAAAAAAATGAAAGTAAAATCAAAACAAATGACTTGTCCTTGAGAATTAAAGGGTAAAAGCATTTGAATATCCCTGAGGACTTGATTTCAACATCAGACAATCAAGAGAACTCCGACGTTGCATTTATTTGATGGGCACTTTAATCGTCTGATATCTATAAACCTTCTGAAATTTAACGATCTAGAATCATTATTTTCGTAAAACCATCAACCCATGAGAATCCTCAAAAACCTAATCTGCGCCTTGATTGCATTGATTACCACATTGTCCGCATCAGCACAATCATCGTCCAAAAAGGAACCAAAATTCCCCTCTCCTGCTTTTGGAAAAGTTGCTCAATGGGATAATGCATTGTCCCTAGCCAAACAACAAAACAAATGGGTCATGATCGATTGCTATACCGATTGGTGTGGATGGTGTAAAGTGATGGATCAAAAAAACTTTTCAGACACCCAAGTACAGCGAAAAATGAATGGATTCCTCAACAGCTATTCGCTTGAAATGGAAAAAGACTCCATCGGGAAATTGTTGCGATTCCACTATGGCGTGAACGGCTTCCCCACTTTTTTGATTTTCAATGGCGACGGGAATTTTATAGGTAGTTATTCTGGATACTCAGAAAAATCCTATTGGATGCACTACTTAGACTCCATGCAAACCCTCAAGGAATCTACAGCCAACATTGGCAAATATTCTCGCCCAGGCGTTCCTTCCCTCAATGCCAATAATATCCCATCTTGGTTTCGCGGATTCATTTTCAATCGAAATTATTCCATTCTCGAAGACACCACACCTCAAGGCTTTGTTCAGCGATTTAAAGCCACCACCGACCCATTCCAACAGTTCGCTCTATACAGCTTGGCCTCATACCATTGCGATCATGAACTCGTTCAACGGTGGATTAATAACGAAGCGATGTACGATTCTTTATTTGGAAAAGACTGGTCGAGGAATACCGCATACAAAGTCCTGAGCAATCAAGTGAGCAAAGCCATCAATTCCTTGAACGAAACACAATTTCAATGGGCGATGGGTGAATTGTTGAAACGGTCTGATCATCCAGAATGGGACAAACCCAATCGGTACATGGAATGGTACAAGAAACGCGGCGAGTGGGGCAATTATGTGGCTACGTTCGATGAAATTGCAAAGAAGAGCAGCCCAGTAGGCTTAAATAGCACGGCTTGGGAACTCTTTCAATCTTGCAACGAAACGGCAATTTTGTCAAAAGCCGTTGAATATTCCACGATGAGCATCAATAAAAAACCTGAATGGAACTATTACGATACCCGTGCAAACCTATTGTACAAATTGGGTCGATTTAGTGAGGCACAAATCGATGCCAACACAGCCATCAAATTGGGCAAAGGCGCAGACGCGAACACCGCTGAAACCCAAGCATTGTTGTCGAAAATCAAGCTGGCCAATCAGAAAAAATAACCCAATTTTTCAAAGCAATAAACTCCGTCTTTAAATCAATACCCCGCAACCGAACAATCCGCTTAAAAACGTGAACATTTTGGTCCTGTGGTGAAATTCAATTTTCCACAATCAATTTCTGACTGCCAATTTCTCCGTTGTTTGAAATTGCTATGATGTAAATACCTGGCTTGAGGCCATCTTTATGAAAGATATATTCCATTCCTTGAATTTCATAGATGCTTCTGAGCAATTTGCCATCAATTGAATGTACCACAAGAGTTGCATGATTCATCCTTTTTGGAAACTTCAACAAGGTGTAATCGGAACATGGATTTGGTGAAATTGAAATTTCAAAATTCAACTGATTCAATTTTTCGATTCCTGAAACGAAATTCCCGCACTCCACACCATTCTTCTTGTAGTATGTTAATTGACGGTCATTGAACCACGGTATTTGTTTGCGATACACAAGGTGAAAATATGGACCACCCAATCCCTCTACAACATAGGTATAATGCGCAATTGGCTCAAAACATAAACTATCGTCTTTACCAGGCACTTTTGCCCATACATTTTTACTGCAAAACATGAAAAATGAATCGTGCAACTCCATCCGGGCTGTTTTATTTTCATGCTTTACGATTGAATCCAAATCAGTCACCTCCATTTTCACGGTGCTCACAACAATTTCAGCAGTACAACTCTGACATGAAGGCGCTCTAAAATAGGTATGCTTGATTTTGTAAAAAATCGTATCCCCTAACTTGGACGTCCATCGCTCTGCAATTGAATCCGTTTCGTAAATCGGCGGACCTGGAGTTTGAGTGTACTTATTTGTCGTTTGCATTACATCACCAGGATTAAAATTATATACCTGTCTTTTTGTAAAAGGAGTCTGAGCGCTGATTTTTGTTGCGAAAACGCAAATAAAGAGAATTGCAATTTTCCAATTTTTCTTAGTATCCATGATATGAATTAATTAGTCCTTTCCAATTTGCAATAGGTGACATTGGATTGAATACTAGTCTCCCCAGTTCCGGTTATTTTGGTAGATTCACTGAAGCTAGATTCCAATATAATTTCTTTGTGACTTAATTTCGTCACAGTAAATTCTCCGCCTTTGAAAATAAAACCTAAAGGGGTTCCAGATCCGGTTCCAATGGAAATTGAATACTTGGATTTTCCAGTTTTTCTCCAATTCCAAATACCATCACTCGTTGATTCTAGATTGCCGCCACTTGCATTGTGCTGTTCTTTATAACGAATGAACCCATCTTTGGTAAACTCCAGCGATGCAATTCCAAAGTAGTTATTTAATTTTTCAACGATGCCATTATATCGCCTTACTGTATTACCACTGTCATTTTTGAAACTACTCCTGGTATATGAAGTGTCCGTCACGTTTGAAATTGAAATGATATTTCGGTTGAAATTGCATTCCACGATATTCCACGTCCCTTCCAAGCGGTTATTTCTACTGCGAAAAGAGATGGTTGGATCTTCACTTCCTTTTTTACACGAAACGATTGGAAGCAGCAGTAATGCGAACAAAGCGATAAGATAGCATTTTTTCATGCGTCAAAAGTGCATCGATTATCTTAACCCCCAATAGAAAACATGTCAAAATTGTGTCACATAACACATCTTCGACGTATTGCATGATATTGTATTTTAAACAGTTAGGATCTCCGAAAATAGAATCATATCCTCCAAAAACTTGAAATCTTTGAATCGAGAAATTGGTATATTTTGAATTCAAAAAAATCGACCAAGTGTGCATTCAACTATTCAAATACGCTTCAAACTTAATGGCTGCCTTAGCCAAGGTCTTTTCATATTCGTTCTGATAAACACTAGTTATGGAGTTCGAGAATTGACCCAACCATGCTCCGGTAGTTCTTTCTAAAATTTCGGCCTCATACTGTAATTGCGCGCAGGTGTGTCGAGATAGATGAAACGTGAGTAACTTATCCGAGTCAAGTTGCGCATCTAAGGCCAACAGTTTGAGAACGCGATTGGTATGTTGATTGGTAGATGGTGGTAATATCCGATCCTCAATTTCGCTAAAATCGTATTGTCCATATTTCTCAACGATGGCCATCGCTTGGGGCAGCATTGGAACTTGAATTTGCAATCCAACATTGTGTTTATTCTTGCCTTGTACAAATGTCAAAAAGTGGGTGTTTAGAGTTTTATCGTATCGTATTGAACTCCTCTTAATTACTTCTTGTGAATCGGCGAATCGCACACCTGTGAAACAGCAAAAAATAAAAGCATCCCTCACTCTCTCCTTCTCCGGGAACAGGGTCAAATCCAAATCCCTCAACCGCTGAAACTCTTCCAAATTCAACGACTTTCTTCTTACCCGAACTTGAGGAATAATATAACCTCGGAAAATGTTCTTACTGATAATGTCGGAATCGGTGGCATACTTACACACCGTTCTCAATCGTGACATATGCTTGCCAACGGTGTTGATACTCAGATTTTTATTGTATCGCCCTACCCTTACCACCTTAAGGAATGCCTCGAAGTTCTTCAGAAATTGGAGATTCACAGATTCTATGGGCAGGTCTAACTTGCGTTCTTTTTCCAGGTAATGGCGAACGTATTCCATGGTATTTTTGATTTTCTGCCTATGGATAGGCGCATGCTTATTTTTCTCATAGTTTTTGACCACCACGTCACCCAAATAGATCAAAGAGTAATGCTTCACCCTTTCGCCAGTAATATATTCTTTGATTTCTCTTGAGCTAATCGACTTCCCAGACCGATTGGCATCATTGAGAGCATTATTAACGATAGATTGAATTCTGGCAATCTCTCCAATCTTGATTTGAGCATCTGGAGACTTTGATTTGGGTAGCGATGTAACATGATCCCAGTCTTTTAAATAACAATAAAATGGCAGTTTGAACTCCACCTTTTTACGATCGACGATGATGCGACAATAGATGGCATGACCATCGTGCCTAATTTTTGACAGTTCTAAATAGAACTTTACGGAACAGGTATTGATTTTCATAAGTTTCAGGTGAGGTTTCGATTTTGAAATTTACCGAAACATGTCGCGAGATCCTGAAACGTTACTGAAACTTTTGCTAAAAAGCATGCATTTCACTGAAACACCCTAAAACAAAGAAACCGTTGCAGGGCAACGGTTTACAAGGTTTTGACACAATATGAAATTGAATCGGGCGGAGAGAGAGGTACACTAACCGCCTATGCTAATACATTAATTATCAATCAGTTATGTCAATCCGTGACGCGTCAACGTCACGAGTTGCAAAATGATTTTTGGCAGGGGACCTTAATGCCAAAAACCCTCTTACAACGGTTCGAATTTAGAAAGAATCCCGAACCTACACAACAATTTTTTTAATTATTTACATGCTTAAAAATCATCAATTAACCGTCCAAAATGACGAAAATTAGACCCTTTTGGATTCGAAACCTGAGACCCAGTTCTAAAATAATTGGACCATTTACCCCCCCTTCGATGGCTTATTTGTCTTCAAATTGGACGGGAATTGTATAAGACCCTTTTGGATTCGAAACCTGAGACCTAGGTTTGGTTTAAGACCAGGATAAAGAAACAAACCCTCTCTCCTATCTCAATTCGCACTTTCACTGACAGCTCCCCTGTAAAGCCTTGATTTTGCTCGTTTTTTTAGGGCAATTTGTAAAATCATATCTCAAGGGCAATAGGGCAATTCATATATATATATGATTGCCCTATTGCCCTAGGTGATTTTGTGGCGTAAAATAAGAATGAATAAAGTTCAAATTGACCCTATTAGACAATGAAAAAAAATACATTTGCTTTTTAACGCAAAAAAGCAATGAAACAAACCATGCAAGCGATTATCAATGAGCTGGCCTCACGCAAAGTGGAATGGTCACCAAAGCAAAGAGTCCAAATAAATCTCTTTGAAGAAGAATTTGAACCAGGTATTCGCATCAATACCTTTGGCTCAATAAACCAATACAGGCTTTACCTGGCAAAAATTTATGATGAAGCCAAATCCCTTATCGAGATAGAAATTTCACAGCTCGCAGTCGGTGTTAATATCATGGTATTTCTAGAAGATTACTTGATTCTAATAAAAGAGAATCAAATCACCTACCTGCCCGACAATTTTGACTTCATCCTTTTTTCAGTAGAATTTAAAAGTGCACCACAGTTCAAGGACGCGGCAAGCGACGCCATAAAAAAAAACTTCAATATTTTGTGGAAGCGCAAAAAGAACTCATTTCTAAACTTGATTTATTTATACGAGCCAAAATAAGAATCGCCCGGCAAAACAATCATCCGAAGCCTGATTTCACCAGGCATCTCCAATCCGAAATAAAACAGATTATCCCCAAGCAAACTTCATTATTTGCCGAACAAAGCCAATTATTTCCAAAGTTACATTGGAACAATTCAGACACTGCTTTGCTCGAATTGATTATTGCTTTACAACGCTCAGGAGCCATTGTGGCTGAAGATGGCAAACTAAGTCAAAGACAACTGCTGCAGATTGCTGAAAGGCTCTTTAATAGGCCCATTAAAGCCCCTAGCACCAAACTTAATCAAGCCCGAGAACGCAAAAAAGACAATGCCGTTTTCCTTGAAAACCTAAAAGGACATTTTCAAGCCTATTCTCAAGAGCTGGATGAAAAACAACGGAAACGCAGATAATATTTATTTCACTTAGGTTAAGCT
>CAJBVU010000290.1 GCA_903959115.1 uncultured Bacteroidota bacterium | reverse complement strand
TGTTTGTGGGTGGGACGGGGTTGTCGCATCGAGATGTGACACCAGAGGCAATTCGTCCATTGCTTACCCGTGAAATTGAGGGAATTATGGAGACGGCTAGGGGTTATGGCCAGGAAAGAATGCCATTTGCTATGCTGTCGCGCGGCGTGGCAGGGATGATAAATGAAACGTTGGTAATTACGATGCCGGGGTCAACCAAGGGCGCCATGGAGACCATGGATGCTTTGTTTCCATCAGTGATGCATGTCTTTGGTGTGAAAGACGGACAAAAACACTGATTAAATTAACTCAATACGGGGTAATGTAGAGGCTTTTGCGTGCGGGTTTCTTTTTGTAATCGCCGCGTTTCCAAGCATCAAAAAACTGAATCCAAGCGGAGGGACTCAAATAGTTCTGTGGTGGAGTTTGGCCGTAATAGTACATTCTATTTACGCGTGATTGGGCCAATAATAATTGACTAGCATTGGCATCAGCGGGGCGAAGACGGTATTCGTCTTTCATCGCTTCATTCTCTAGATTTTTTCGCGCTCGTTCATACGCATCGTCGGGAATGTCGCTATGAACAAATTCATTGTTGAATAGCGATTTGAGAGGCATCGCACGAATAAAAATGGCATCCATACTTATCGTATCTTGAACCATTAATTTCACAACGGAGTATTTGCTTGCGGTGAGGGTGTCTGGTACAATGCTTATCGACGGGATTTGTTCAACTTGGCTAAAGAAAATCGTGTCCCCCTTTTTAACAACCACCTCGAAATGGCCATAAATATCAGTGTAACCAATCATTCCTCTTTTTTTGGTTTTGATCGTTACATAAGGAATGGCTTGAAGGCTATCGGAAGTAAGAACTAAGCCTGTGAACAAGATATATGGGTTATTCTCTTTGCCCGGTTGCGCCTGTAATTGGGAAATATTCCCGAACAACATCAACAAAACAGCAGCGAGTAAAGATTTTCTCATGATTTCAAAGATAAATAAAAAATGTCCCTAGTGTTAGGTTGGTAATAGCCAACCCACCAATAGCATTAGAATTACGATAAACGGCGTAGGGATTTTTTTTGTTGCTAGCAGAAGAAGGGTGGCACTAAAGGCAGAAATTTCTAAAAGGCTATTGGTTTGATGAATAGTAATATGTTGCCAGAAAAAAGAATTTATCACTAGGGCTGCGGTAAGGATGAATCCAACGGCGGCCGCAAAAATCCCATCCAAAGCGTATCTTAATTTCTGATTGCTTTGGAGTCCGTTCCAAATTGGATAAGCAAAAAATACCATCAAAGTACCGGGTAGGAATACAGCTACCAATCCTATGAGGCAACCTAGAAATTGATAAAATACATTGTAGCCATAAAACTTCATTGCCATGGCATTTACATAGACCATAAAATTGAAGTTGGGGCCTGGCATAGCTTGCAATAAACCTAGGCCGTTGTTGAATTCTTCAGGCGTAAGTCGATGGTGGTAAATGACATACTGCTCGTGACTCATGGCCGCCAAGGTGTTTCCGCCGCCAAAACTCAAAGCGCCTATGCGATAGGTGTTTTCAAAGAGGACGATTGGATGTGCCAACTGTAGAAATTCTTCATTTCTACTCAGAATAAAGCCAATGCCTCCAACGATGATGAAGATTATTCCGATAGCGGTGAGGTTTTTCCAAACGATAGGTTTGGGTTCTTTTTTGGGTAGTTCCGGTAGCTCGTATCGATTAAATTTTGCGCTGGTTAAACCGGCAAGGAGAACGCCTACAGGAAATAAAATAGGGTTGTTTAGCAGGAATCCTATGATTCCAATTCCCACAAAAATGGAGTAATTGAGTGTAGATTTTTTTATCCATTTCACCATTGTGAAAACGGAAAATGCCAAAAAGGCGGCCACCATAGGTTGCATGAACATCAGGTGGTTGGCGCCAAGGAATTTGGGAGATAGTGCAATGATTGTCATAATGGTCGCGCCGGGCAAAGCCCAAGCGAGCAACGACAAAAAGGCCATTAGCGGTCCCCCTTGCTTCCATCCCAAAATGGTGATGGTTTGTGTAGTGGATGGGCCGGGAAGAAGACTGCAAAACGCATTGACTTCGGTTAGCGTGTCTACCGTAAAGAAACGATGCTTGTCGACCAGCCTCCGTTTGAACTGTGGGATGTGCATTTGAGGTCCCCCAAAAGCGGTTAGACCCAGCCAAAAAACGGAACGCAGGAATTTGATTTGTCTCGCCTTTGCTATCTTTGTAGTATGAATTTGAGACATCCTTTTGGTTTCCTTTACTGCAAAGGTCTAAAATTATTTTGCTTTTGCTTGTGTTTGGTTATGCTTTTTATCAGTGCATGTAGTTCTGGGGATGGTAATTCGGATACCAAACTGGGTCAAATGAATACAATGTCGGATTCGTTGTGGTCTAAGCATAAAGCGGTGACTTCGAAATTTAGGTTTAAGTTAGATGTGATTAAGGACCGACAGAATTATATGAAATGGTTCCTGAAAAATTTGAAATTCGAGGACGGTAGTAGGTTGACAGATGAAGAGAAATCGGATGCGATTCGTTACGAGGCTGTTTTTAGAGTTTATAGAGAGATTTCTGAAGGTTATACCCACACTGTGTTAAGTGCCGAGGAGTTGTTTTACGAAATAAAGGGGTTGGAAAAGCAACTGAAAAACGGGGTTTACGGCGATGGTGAGGATGTGAAAAAATTGAACATTTTTAAGAAGGAATACGCGTCGTTGGAAAAGAAATTGTTGGATGATGCGGTGAATGCGGCCTTTATCGATAAGCAATTGACAGGCGTTGAGCCTGGTTTTCAGACCTTGCAGCCCAAGATGGAAGTGATTGCGGAAAGGTTGAAATTTACGCCGGATACTTCAGCGGAAGGACAGCAAGAGAAAGGGGAGCGGGATTAACTTCTGTATACTTGAGTGAATTTCTCAAAAACCAGATCAATTGTTTCCGCGGTAGGGTGCATTTTATCGTCCCGGAAAAACGACCAATCGTTGAGTTCTTCGGTAACAAATTCATAAGAAGGGAAATAGCCTATTGATTCCACGGTGGAATTTTCTGCCAAACACTCCTGCATTGCGGAAATTAGTGTTGACTTTGAGGCTAAATTCTGGGCAAGTCCGTCGCGTAAGTGTTTTACCGGACTGATGGTGAAAGTCAATTGTATTTTGGGTAAGTGCGTTTTGATCAAGTTCAACATGCTTTGGATGGCTTGTTTGATTTCGGCTTGATTCGACAGGGATTTTTGGAACTGTGCTTGGGGTAATTTGTGGCAATTGCCAACAATTTGATCTGTGGGCAGGTGTTTGTAATGCCAGGCGGTTCCCAGTGTGATAAAGAGATGATTTGATAAATGTAGCTCTTTATGTGCCGCTTCGGTGACCTGATTGATGTGATCTATGAGGGAAGTTTTATTCGTGTTATGGAATTTATGAGCGAGCTGAAGGTGATGGTAGGATGCGGATTCTGTGTTGATTTGGGTGTAAATTTCTTCGGCGGTGCAGGTTTTGTTCAATACGATCCGCTCCAGATTCTCTAAAAGTGGTATGGGGTGAAAAATTGTCCCAAAGGGATTTGAAATAGAATTGCTATGCCCATTTTCAATCATTTTTTTGTGAATCTCTTCACCAAAACAACTGCCAATAAAAAACAAATTCGATGTATTATCAATCGATTTATTGGGCTTGAAGTTAATATGGACCCGTCTCTCGTTTCTATCGGTGCTGCTCATTCCAATTGCAAACCAATAGTAAAAATGTGGGATTTACTTATTGTAGTGAAAAGAATCACTTCTATTTCTGAATGAACATTGTATTTTTGTATAGAATGAGAAAATTATTACTAATTGGATTTTGTTTGATTTCGCAAGGTTTGTTTGCTCAATTGAGTGGTTCTTATACGATTGGAGGAACGTCGGGTGCAACCAATTTTGCAGCGTGGTCTGATTTCACTAAGGCGCTATCAACCTCTGGTGTGAGTGGCAATGTAGCTGTTACGGTTATGTCGAATCAAACAGTTACAGCCGCGGTTCAGTTCGATCAAAATGCAACCAATCCAACATCGTCTAGCAAGAAAATTGCAATTGATGGCAACGGGAAGTCGATTAGCGGCAGTTTGACATACGAATTGATGTTATTCAACGGCGCAGATTTTATCGAAATAAAAAACTTGAGTATTACGAATTCCGGAACTGCGAGCTCGGTTTTGGGCGTTCGATTTGCGGGTGGTGCGGATAATAATTTGTTAAATGGCTGTACGATTGACCTTTCGGGAATATCGTCGAGTACCAAGGCGGGCGCGGCTTATATCGCTTTTGCTTCAAGCCAGAGCAGCTTGTCCACCACCGCTACGGGCAACAATGGCGTATCTAATACCATTCAGAATTGCACGCTCCAATCAACTGGTAGTAATAGTCCAGGCGCGGTTTATGGCATCATTGATCAACAAGGGACGTCTGCATATAAATCAACAAGTACGGGTAATACTTTTACTGGCAACACGATTAAGAATTTCTTTAAATACGCTTTCTATTTGCGATATGTAAACGGCGAACAAGTTCTATCGAACGATATTTCTAGGTCGCTGTCGTCTAGCTCATGTGCAGTGGATACAGCATTGCACGCGGTTTTTCTTAGTGATGCATTCGCTAGCAGTCGTTCCAATTTAGTTTCTAGCAACTCGATTCATGATTTGCCATACAAAGGTGCTTCTGCTTCATCAACTACCAATAACATCAATCGCTTTTGGGGTGTGAAATTGTATGACATTACGGGCAATGGAACCTACAATACCAAAATTGAGAGCAATTCCATCGTTCGAATTATGGCATTGAACAGTTTGAATATGGTGGAGGTGAATCAATGTGCTGTGGTGTTGGTGAATAAAAATACCGTTTATAATTGTGCCACCGACAATTCGTATACCTACGTGATGAATTTCTTGACATCCAATGATTTGGATGTGAGTAATAATACGATACGCAAAGTTGTAGTGGGGAATAATGGCAAGGCAAATGGGTTGTATGGTATGAATTTTTTGACATGTGGTAATTCTGTTTGGACATGGAATCGTATCGAAAATAATGTCATTGATTCTTTATTGGCTGCGGATCAAGTTTTTACGTTGTATTTATATGATGGAGGGAGTTGGCAAATCAATCGTAATAGGTTGACCAACGGATATTCCTCAGGCAATGGCGAAATGTATGGTATGTATATCCTGACACCCCAGAATTTGTATGTGAGTTCCAATTTGATTGCAAACAATGTTGGAGTAGCGATTACATATAATTTTTATGTCGTGAATTATAATAGTGGTAATAAATCTGTTTATCTTCAAAATACAATTTATGCAAGGCCGTCTACTACGAGTGGACATATTGGCTTTGGGTATTACATTGAGGATGAGTCTGAAATTACCTTTAGTGGAAATATCTTAGATATGGAAGGCGATCCAAATTCTTATGGATTTCCGATTAATGTATTCTCTAGTGCGAAATTTACCGAGGCGAACTTCAATACTTGTTATGTAAAGAATTTTGGTTCTGAGTATTGGGGGATGGGGCAGAATGGCTTCTCAGATTGGGGTAGTTGGAAAACAAGTGGGATCAATGGGTCAAGTGAGTATTTTGGGGATCCCAAGTGGAATTCAGTTTCTAAGTTGGATTTCAAATCCAATTGTTTCGAGAACCAGAATAATGTGCCAACGGTTTCGGGCCTTCCCACCGATGTGACTGGGGCTGTGAGAAATACCATACGCTCCGATCGTGGTGCATTTGAGAATTTCATGGATTTGGCTGCGGTAAAAACAACTTATACATTGGCGAGTCAGGTTTGTTCCGGGTACAATGGCGATTTGAGTTTTACTGTCAAAAACAATTTTGTTGATACCGCCTACAATTTTTATGTCGCCTATTCTCAAAATGGCAAAGCCACACGTCAAAAGGTATCAACCAAAATATTGCCACAAGATTCAGCGGTAATCAGTTTTAAAGTCCCAATGAATTTGTCGGCCACGGGTTTAACATCAGTGAAGATGTACATTGATATTCCAGATGATAAGGTTTCGAACGATTCGCTGCGTTTTAGTACAACGGTAAAAACGGCACCTGGAGGTGGGATGTTTAATTTCTCAAAGAAGACACAAGCGGGCAATAATCCTGTTTACATCAAGGTAAAGCCGTTTGACGTGACTGTTTTGTCGGTTCCGGTGATTTATGATATTGATCCACCTCGTGCACATAAAAATTCGGATTATGGCACATCGGGTGCGGCCAAATGGAATGCAAGTGTTACCGCGGTGACATCGGCGGGCAAGTCGGTTGCCGGTGCGTCTTTAACAGCCCCGAGTGGATCGAATAGTTTGGAGTTGCAGTTTAAAACGACAGATGCCAATTTGGAAGATAGTATGATTACTCTGTTGCTAAAGATTTCAGATCTATCCAATGGTTGTGATACAATCCTAAAGCGTTCTGTCTTGATCAATCCAAGTGTGAGTGTGGATTTCTCACTGCCAACAAAAATTTGTAACGGAGACACGGTAAATTTTATCAATAAAAGTACTTATAGGTCAGGTTATGCGGAGAACTGGTGGGATTTTGGCACCGGGAATTTAGATGATACATTAACCCAAGTTGATGGCTACTTTATTTTCAAGAAATCGGGAACATTCGTCATCACCCTTCGTGCCACAACGGCACCGTATGGATTTATTTTTACTAAGAAAGTAACGGTGACAGTAAATGATATCCCAAAGGCGAACTTTTCGAAAGACAATGCGTGTTTTGGTAGCAATATCAAATTGACAAATCAAACCACGCCTACATCGGCGAAGATGTATTGGGATTTTGGCGATGGAAAAGGATATTCACTGAATAATTCTAGCGTGATTAATATCTCCTATGCTACAGCAGGAAATTATACGGTTACCTTGAAGGCTGATATTGGCGGTTGTGAGGCATATTCTATTCAGAAGGTCTATCAATTTGAAAAGCCTTCGGCGGCATTTACGAAAGATTCTGGTAGATGTGATAACGAATGGTTTACGTTTTTAAACCAAAGCACAATATCAAAGGGCGCTTTAGGTAGTAGCTGGTTTTATAATTCGGCGGATAGCAATTCAAATGAAAATAACGGAAAAACAAGATTCTATACTCCGGGGAAAAAATCGGTAAAGCTGGTTGTTAAGTCGGAGTTTGGTTGTAAGGATTCTGTGACAAACCAAGTGACGGTTTTTGGTGCGCCGAAAGTTGATTTTACCAATACGCAGCCATGTTCGAGGACTGCCACGGTATTTAAAAATATAACGCCAGCTGTGGTGGGTGGAGTACCAAGTTATTTATGGGATTTTGGCGACGGGGCGACATCTAAGGCGGAATCACCGAGCCATTCATGGACTGCATTGGGAAAAACCAAGGTTGTATTTTCTGTGAATTTGGATAATGGTTGTAAGTCATTTGTAGCGAAAGAATTGGAGGTTTTACTTCAACCTAAAGCGGTATTTAGTAATTTGAATCCTTGTTCTGGGGATCCCGTTACATTTATCAATGAAAGTACTACGTTGAGTGGTAAGATGACGTATTTTTGGGATTTTAGCGACAATACAACATCGACATTGGAGAGTCCAAAAAAGACCTTTGTAGTAAAACAGACGACCAATTACAACGTCACTCTGACTGCTTATTTGGCGGGTGGATGTGCCGATTCAATTACCAAGGGGGTGAGTATACAAGAGTTGCCAAGAACGTGTGACTTTTTTGCCAAACCTGATTATGCGTATGCGTATTACGGTGTGAATCTGGAGCCGATGGATGACAATAGTTTGGTTGGCGGTAGGGCTGGGATCGACTATTCCTGGTTGGTAAATGGTGTGGGTGCTAAAACATCTAAAGATGTTAATGCGGGTGTGAGTTACGATTTACTTCAGGATGGATTATACACAATTACTTTACAATCTACTGTTCGAGGTTCAGGTTGCAGTTGTTCCAAGACGAAGCAGTTTCAATTGAATCGTGCCGATGTGAGGTCGCTTCAAAACGGTGTATCTGTTTATCCGAACCCTGTGAGTGATGTACTTCATCTTCAAACAAGTGCGGGTTCTAATTTTACCAGTTGGAATTTGTATAATGCTGTTGGGGCTTTGGTGATGAATGGGGCCTTGACTTCTAATTCTTCGGGTTCATTGAGCCAGTCAACTGTTGATGTTTCTGGATTAACTGCTGGCATTTATATGTTGAAAGTTGCGGGTGGATCTGGGGTTTATCAGCAGTCGATAGTGGTTGGTTCCGCACGATAATTAATGGGGGTTGATCCGAACTCTACCCTAGATTGGGTGGTGAACGGATTGTTGCGAGTGACATCAATGGTGTTTGGATGTAAACTCAAGAGGGCCGCGCTACGCGCGGCTCTCCCAAGACTAACCTAACCTATGAAAACAACTACACTACCTCTTGTGGCAGATATAGAACTGTTTAAATTGTTTCTCAGACAGCAATTGCTTAATCGCTTCCAAGGTGTTTCGGTAATTCACCGATAAATGAATTGCATTTTTCGATATTACCCTCTCCCTTTTCAAATTCTCAGTAAACCAATTTTCAATGGACTGGATTTCAATTTGAAATGAATCCATCGTACAATTTCCTGAATTCAATACTTCTATTGCTTGCTCAATTCGATTTTCAACGCTGTCGTTCAGTCGCTCAATTATCTCAAATTGATTTCTTAAAAGGGGCGACTGCATTCTGTGGTAATCCTCCAGAATAACCATGATTTTTACTTTTTCCCCAGCACTCAAATCCACTTCCGCTAAACTCTGTCCAAATCCGTCTGATATTATTCTGTGATTTTTACAGCTCAATTGCCAAGGCTCCTTTGCGTTTGAACTGTCTTTGCTCTTGCCAAAAGCAGCATCAAAATGAGATTCATCCACAAAATAATCTGCACTTAATGATAAATTCTCGAGAACTATTTTTTGGTGTGTTAGGTCAACCGCCGTTGTGAAATTGTTGGTTTGAGACTCTGCCTGAACCACCAAATTTGTGATTTTGTCGTCGCTGCTTGCCGGAATGGTATCGCCTCCATTGCACCCCATCAAAACAAAAGCCCTTAGTAATAGGCTTTGTATGAAAGGATTAAAGATGGAATGGTTTTTCATTGCTTTTGTTTTTGAACCCAAGGCCTTAAACACCCAATTGGAATTTTACCCCCAAACGGGTTGTCGATTTTCTTGGAGATGGAGCGAATAGGGGGTTTGACAAACAAAGATTACCTTTGCAGTTCAACGCCAAATCAATGGATACAACAGTGTATGTCCCGAAGAACAAGGTTAGGGTAGTTACGGCTGCCAGTTTGTTCGATGGTCACGATGCCGCAATCAACGTAATGCGCCGCATCATTCAATCAACCGGTTGTGAAGTGATCCACTTGGGTCACGATCGCAGTGTGCAGGAAGTGGTGGAAACTGCCATTCAAGAGGATGCGAATGCTATCGCAATGACAAGCTATCAAGGCGGTCATAACGAATACTTTAAATACATGTACGATTTGCTGAAGGCCCGCGGCGCCGAACACATCAAGATTTTTGGTGGTGGTGGCGGTGTGATTTTGCCTGAAGAGATCAAAGATTTAATTCAATACGGAATTACTCGGATTTATTCGCCGGATGATGGCCGGTCGATGGGTTTGCAAGGCATGATCAATGATTTGGTGATGCAAGCCGATTACCCAACAGGCGAATCATTGACAGGAGAAGAGAAAATTTTGGATGCGGGTGTAGAAGCCAAAAGAGCCATCGCTCGATTGATTTCGGCAGCCGAAAATTACCCCGATCAAAATATGGCCGTATTGAACGATTTGCGAAATCAAGCCAAGTCGATCAAAACACCTGTTTTGGGTATCACAGGTACCGGCGGCGCGGGTAAAAGTAGTTTGGTGGATGAGTTGGTGCGCAGGTTCTTGTCGGATTTCCC
>CAJBVU010000289.1 GCA_903959115.1 uncultured Bacteroidota bacterium | reverse complement strand
ATGGCATTTCATCGGTAGAATTTGATGGTATTCGCACGGTTGAATTGGATGATTACATCTATCCGTTTTAACCCCAATCCCTCAGGTACCCCAACTATTTCTTGTCGTAACAGGCAATAGTATGAGTATATTTGGCAGCAATGAAAAAATTCGGTTTAACATACTCAGAATCGTCGTTTTTTTCTGAAACCATCCTAAAACATGAGGGATTAAAATCAACAAAAAAAGGTACCCTTGCCTGAAATACAGCAGGCGGTACCTTTTCGTTTTTGTAGTACGTAAATCCTCAGGCTTACATCATTTAATAGAGAAAGCCCCGATTTAAAATTCGGTTACAATTGATTACGAATGCAACCAAGTGCTTCCTTTTTGCTGATAATACAATTTGGTATTCATCTTCTTCGTTAAAATCAAAATGCTTCAGTGTTTCCTCCGCATGCTCAAATTCAGTGTCTAGAGCCGGAAATGCAATGTTATAAAACTCCAAGTGGTCCAACTGATGGAAATCCTTGCCTTGTAATAAATGGGCAATCAACATACTTCTTAAATTCTCGTTCATACCCTACTTGTTATTTGTTCGTTTAATGCCTTGCGTACCACTTGACTGATATTCTTTTTTTGTTTTATCGTTTCTAAAACGATATGTTCGAGTTGACGGCGGGTAACCCGAATCACAATTTTTTTGTTTAGTTTTCCCATATCTATAAATATGTCGATGTCATACAAAAAGATAAAATCAAACTTACTTTTTCAAATATGGTAACGAGCAGTACCATATTCCCCCATTCATCTTACCAATTTGCCAAATTTGTGAAAATGGTATCTCAATTCCGAAATAATCATAATTAGTCGTTTTCGTGAATGTGACATCAACTGCTCTTTCACTTTTGTCAATATTCCAGGCATGACAAATTACATCCCCACTGGTTTTACATACGGCAATGCCTTCAACATACTTGTATCCCAAATCACGTGATATTTCTGCCGCATTAATAAAACAATTACCCAATTTGAATTTACGACCTGGTAATTTAAGATTATCAACTTGAAAAGAACTACCATACCTGGAAATCAGATTTTTACTCAATAGATAAACAAGTTCGTTTAATTTCACACCATTGTCCCCGCCATGTTTAATCAATCTTTGAGAACTGGCGATTAAATGTTGACGATTTTTACAGACACTTTCTGAACGCAATCGAAATCTCACTTTTATTTTATTATTTTGTTCTTCAAAGATAAAAATGTTCACCTTCCACATCAAACTCATCGGCACCGAACCCTTGGTGGCCCGCACCTTTAAGGTGTCTTCGGAGAGTTCCATGTATGTATTGCACGACATCATTCAAGTGGTGATGGGTTGGAAGAACTACCACCTCTACCAATTTGAAGTTGGCACGATGGTGATTGCCGATAAGAGGTTGTGGGATGAAGAGGAAATGGGGCCCATAACCGACGTTAAAGAGGTGTCGGTGGGCGAAGTGTTCACCAAAGTGGGAACCACTGCGGTATACGAATACGATTTTGGGGATGGTTGGATGCACCACCTAGAACTGGTGGACCGATCCACTCACCCAACGCAAGAGGTTTTACCTCTGGTTATTTCGGGTGAAAACGCATGTCCACCTGAAGATTGTGATGGAATTCATGGTTATAAAGAACT
>CAJBVU010000288.1 GCA_903959115.1 uncultured Bacteroidota bacterium | reverse complement strand
TCCCGGCGCCGACCCAAGGCTAATCGCACTGAAATTGGATCAGAGCAATCAATGGAAAATACTACACAAGCAAATTCACATTCAAAATTCTGTCGGTGCCTTCATAATTCAAATGCCCATCGCATCGCAGAAAAATCCGCTGCAAAAAAAGTCAAAACCCGTTAACGTTTCCTATTCCGTTGACTCCCAGAATTTGATTCGCCTAAACATCGCCAAATACGACCCCCAACAAACCTTAATCATCGATCCGGTACTAGTTTTTAGTACCTATAGTGGTTCCCAGGGCGATAATTTTGGTTTTACTGCGACATACGACACTGCAGGTTGCCTATATGCCGGTGGTATAGTTGAAGCCGACACGCGCAAGTACCCCGTAACCACAGGTGCATTTCAAACCACATACGGCGGCAGCGGCTCCGGTGGTCCCCCTGTTCAGTTGCCTTGTGATCTTTCAATTAGCAAATACAGCTCAGAGGGTACCAAGCTGCTTTATGCAACTTACATGGGTGGAAGCGACGATGAATATCCCCATAGTCTTTGCGTTGACCCCAATAATAATTTGCTGGTTTTTGGAACAACACTTTCGGCAGATTTCCCCGTTCATCCGGACTCAGCGTTTAGTGATGTACACCAAAATGATTACGACATCTTCGTTAACAAACTGAGTGTGGATGGAACCACATTGCTGGGGGGAACCTTCATTGGGGGAAACGATGCCGACGGATTTCAAACGGAAAACCCCTTTACATTTTTACTTTACAACTACGCAGATAATTATCGCGGCGACATTACCACCGATTCCCAAGGCAATGTTTTTATCGCCACCTGCACGCGTTCAACAAATTTTCCCTGTACCATAGGTGCACTTCAAACTAAACCCACCGGAGAAACGGATGCCGCCGTCATTTGCTTAAATAGCAAACTCTCAAGAATCAAATGGGCCACATTGATTGGCGGTTTAGACGATGATGCTGCCTACTCAATAAAAGTTGATGATTCATCCCATGTATTTGTTGGCGGGGGAACCGTGAGCTCCGATTTTCCAATGACCGGAAAAGGCTTTATGCAAACTGGACTAGGAAACATCGATGGATATATCGCCAGGTTTAGTCAAACTACGGGCGCTTATCAGGTAGGCACCTATTGGGGTAGCGTCGATTATGAGCAAATCTATTTCATTGATCTCGACATCAACAACAAAGTCTATTTCACCGGGCAAACCGAAGGTAAATTCAAACGAACCGCCGGCTGCTATGGAAAAGACAATACCACCCAATTTGTAGGACGTTTAAGCAATGACCTAAGTAAGGAAGAATTTGTTACCACCTTTGGCAACCGCACGAACAGCGTCCCTGAACTATGTCCGTCTGCCTTTATGGTCGATAATTGCTACAATATCTATTTCAGCGGTTGGGGCTCGGTTATTGGTATCGGAAATAACGGCACAACCAACGGTTTGCCACTCACGACCGATGCGCATCAAAAAACAACCGACAACCACGATTTTTATCTCATCGTACTTGGAAAAGATGCCAAAAGCCTAAAATATGCATCCTACTTCGGTGGAAATAATAGCAGGGATCACGTGGATGGTGGAACTTCTAGATTCGATAACCGCGGCATTATCTATCAAAGCGTTTGCGCCAGTTGCCCCAACAGCCCGCCGGGTTTAAATGATTTCCCAACCTCACCAGCCAATGTCGTCTTTAAAAACAACGTCAGCATTCGATGCTCCAACGCCAGTTTCAAGTTGGACTTTAGACTCGGCTATTCAATCGATGCAATATTTACTGTAAGCCCCGAAACCGTTTGCCTCAAATCAGCCAACGCTTTTCAACCCCTGCGCAAATACGATGGCAGCTACCTTTGGGACTTCGGCGATGGCGATACTTCCCATAAATTTAGTCCAAATCACGTATATAAAGACACCGGGACTTACACCGTAACGCTCACCGTGGTAGATACAAATTCTTGCAATGCGAGAGCCACTTTCAGCAAAAAAATTAGGGTTTCCATTGCCCCAAATGGCGTTTGTAACACCATAATCACACCATGTAAACCAGGAGTCGACTTCGTTTTCGACATCAACAATTACGATAGTATAATTTGGGATTTTGGTGATGGTTCAAAAATCGAAAGAACGGGTGGGGTTGACCTGAAAAAGTACTTCGACGGTAATGGCGTCCTAAAAAGGAACTACCAATATTTTGCCGGTCAATACGAAGCCAAGTTTGTGATAAAAAATAGAAGCTCGGGCTGCACAGACACACTAAAGATTCCAGTGCAGGTCAACACAGACAGCACCCACGAAATAAAAATTGCCAATGTTTTTACGCCCAACGGCGATGGCAAAAATGATTGCTTCCGGGTTTTTGGCATCGCACCCGATTGCGAGGAGGCTGAAATCCGAATTTTTAATCGCTGGGGCGAGCGTGTTTATTACTCCAAGGACCTGAGCAATTGCTGGAATGGAAAGGTTAACAATACAGGGCCAGAACTGCCTTCAGGCACGTATTTTTATCAGTTGGACATCATAAAAAGTCCATTTATGAAAACGCCAAGACATGTGGCGGGGTCGGCCAATTTGATCCGATAATCCCGTTTAGGAAATACTTATTGCCTCTACTTCTGGTGCGATTTTCTTTACCAAACCCTGCAACACCTTACCAGGCCCCACTTCAGTAAAATGCGTTGCACCGTCTGCCACCATCGCCTGTACGCTTTGCGTCCACTTTACCGGAGCCGTTAATTGCGCCACCAAGTTTTCCTTGATCACATCTTTGTCCATAACCGCCGAAGCCGATACGTTCTGATAAATCGCACAAATTGGGGAATTCAATTCCGTAGCCGCAATCGCCTTGGCCAATTTCTCTCTGGCTGGCTCCATCAACGGGCTGTGGAATGCACCACCCACTGGCAATATCAAGGCACGTTTTGCACCCGCCGCTTTCATTCCCTCACAAGCGGCCTCAACGGCCTCATAGGCGCCTGAAATGACCAACTGACCCGGACAATTATAATTTGCTGGAACTACTACCCCCGCTGTTTCAGCACAAACCGCTTCCACTTTAGAATCATCCAAAGCCAACACCGCAGCCATGGTTCCACGTTCCAACTCACAAGCTTCCTGCATCGCTAAAGCGCGCTGTTCAACCAGTTTCAAACCATCTTCAAATTTCATGGCACCCGCAGCTACCAAAGCGCTAAACTCACCCAAACTGTGTCCGGCAACCATAGAAGGATTGAAGTCAACACCCATTACCGCAGCCCGAATCACACTGTGTAGAAAAATAGCGGGTTGGGTAACATTGGTCCTTCGTAAATCTTCATCGGTACCCTCAAACATCAAATCAGTAATCCTGAATCCCAAAATCTCATTGGCCAACTCAAACATCTGTTTGGCCTTATCATTGGTCTCGAAGAGGTCTTTTCCCATGCCTACGAACTGACTTCCCTGTCCTGGAAATACGAATGCTGCTTTGCTCATAATGAGGCAAAATTAATCCTATTTTTTGCAATTATCACCCCAAAATCCAACGCGACCCGCGCACATATCGAAGTAACAAATACACTAGGCCAAGAAAAAGCAACTCAGCCACCGAGATATATCCGTAAAACCGCGACAGATATTTGGTTCCCACCCAATCCTTAACCAACAGCAATGGCAAAACGTGCCACAGATAAATTCCCATCGAGTTTTTTCCAACCCATTCCATCACAGCCACCTTGGGTAATTTCTCCTGATTCATCCATCGAAACAGCGGCACCATCAAAAAAGCATTCGCCATCACCACCAAAAAATCCTCCGTGTTGTAATCCAAACCCCAATGAAAATAAAACAACACCCAATACAGAATCATTACCGTTCCTCCACCCAATGCAAAGACCCAAGATTGTGTGGTCGACCTCTCACCACGCAAATACACCCCCAATCCAAAAAAGAAAAACATTTGAGGACGCAAGATATTTCGAATAAATCCAGCCAGATCGCCGCCTAAAGCCAAAATCAGCTGACCTTCTAAGTTGTTCTTGAGATAATAAAAAATCAAGCCCATCAAAATTGCAACAATCAAAAACACTTGTCGGTCAAAGTCAAAACGCAACAATATCCAAGCGATAAAACTCCAAAAAATGTAGCCCACCACAAACCACAAATGATAATAAGGATTCAAGAGGTAATTCATCCATCCCTTCCACAAAGGCGTAGGATGCGATGCAAAAGCCCCTAAATACATGGCGTAAACCAACATCGCGATGGTCCATGGCAACAAAACGCGGGAGCCATATTTCCCAAAAAACTGACCGATACGTAAGGATCGAATCGAATCAATATTGAGTAAATAGCCCGACAATCCCACAAAAAGGGGCATGTGGAAACTGTAAATCACATAACGACCAAAATTGTCGAGGACCTTGCCCTGCAGCACGTGACCCACGATCACCATTACAATCAAAAAACCCTTGAGTCCGTCAATATTCCGGTTTCTGCCTTCCATCCGAACTGCAAGGTTACTATTTTCTGTCAGTATACAAAATCAAAGATCCGAGGAGTTTCTTACCACATCCTAATTCCATTCCGCCTGTATTAACAATCAAATCAGCCAATTACAACAGTTAAATCCACTCACCCAACTCCAACCATCTCAACCCCTTTTCATCCAAATCATCGTTTACCTGTTGCAATTCCGCACTCGCCGATGAAATTCGCTCAAACTCAGTACTCAATCCGCCTAACTCCGTTTCCAACAGTTTCTTCTTCGCTTCCAACGCCTCAATATCTTTCCCCAATTGCTCGTATTCAAACTTCTCTTTAAAGGTGAGTTTTCGCTTCTCCTCCGATTTAGCATTCCCTGCAGCGCCCTCTTTTAATCCAGCATCAACCGCCGAACTCGCACCGTGTAACGTCCCCGATTTCTTCCCCGCATCCGCCGCTCCTTGCAAAGAACCTGCGGCCTTGCCCGCCTGACTCTTATTGCCAGAACCCTTTCCACTCGCCTGCGCATCATCCCATTCCTTCCAAGTTCTGTATTCCGTGTAATTCCCTGGAAAATCTCTCACCTTGCCCTCGCCCTCAAACACAAATACGTGATCCACCAACTTATCCATAAAATATCGATCGTGGGTAACCACCAAAACACAGCCGGAATAATCCATCAAAAACGCTTCCAACGTAGCCAATGTCAAAATATCCAAATCATTAGTAGGCTCATCCAAAATCAAGAAATTGGGGTTCTTGATTAGCACCATCATCAAAAACAAACGGCGTCTTTCGCCGCCGCTCAAACGACTTACTGCGTGGTATTGGGTCTCGTTAGCAAAGCCAAATCGCAATAAAAACTGTGATGCGGATAAATTGGTACCATCGGCCAAAGGCAAATA
>CAJBVU010000287.1 GCA_903959115.1 uncultured Bacteroidota bacterium | reverse complement strand
TACATGGCCTGACCGGGATTCAATTTAGAAATCGGAGGCAACACACCAAATGCATCGGCGGTAAGGAAGAAGATATTTTTTGGCGCATCGCCCACTGAAGGCACAGCGATGTTTTCGATGTAATCAATAGGATAAGCAACGCGGGTGTTCTCCGTTACCGAGATATCGTCGTAGTTTACCACATCAGAACCTTCAAAGAAACGCACGTTTTCAACCAAGGCACCATGCTTGATGGCATGCCAGATTTGTGGCTCTTTCTCTTCGGTCAAATTCACGCACTTGGCATAACATCCACCTTCGAAGTTGAAAACACCAGTATCCGACCAACCGTGCTCATCGTCACCAATCAACTTGCGATTTGGATCAGCGCTCAAGGTAGTTTTTCCCGTTCCGCTCAAGCCAAAGAACAAAGCAGTATCGCCGTTCACACCAATATTGGCAGAACAGTGCATGCTCAATACATTGCGCTCATGAGGAAGGATATAATTCAATACAGAGAAAATTCCCTTTTTGATTTCACCTGTATAACCAGAACCACCAATCAAGATGATTTTACGACTTACGCTCACCATAGTGAAGTTGTGCTGACGTGTACCGTCAACGGCAGGATCGGCATGGAACGATGGCGATGCTACGATTATCCACTCCGTAGGTTGGGTTGCGATTTCTTCCGCAGAAGGACGCAAGAACAAATGCTTAGCGAACAAATTCTGGTAAGCACTTTCGGTAACCACCTGAATATTCAAGCGATTTTTAGGATCGGCACAAGCATAGGCGTTACGGACAAAAATATCCTTGCCTTGCATGTGATTCATCACCTTGTTCAATAAAGCATCAAACTTGGCTTCTTCAAATGGCTGATTCACAGCACCCCACCACGCAGAATCTGCGGTTTGGGCATCATTGACCAAGAACTTGTCTTTTGGACTTCTACCAGTAAATTCACCAGTGTCTGCCGCCAAAGCGCCTTGAGATGTGATTCTTCCCTCTTTTCTTTCGAGGGCTTTTGCTACGAGTTCGTCTGTGGTTAGATTTTCGAATACGGTCTGGGCGTGATTTTTAATCGACGCAATGATTTCGATATTATTCATGCTATAAATGAAATAACTTTGAGTCAGCAAAGGTACTTATTGTAACGGGGGATATCGCCCATTCAAAAGAATTCTTTGTAAATGAACTTACGCACAAGTAAAATGAGTCAATCTATGCAAAACAAAAAAATTAAATCATTGAATTACAAAGAATTAATAAATTCAACCATGTCAAAAAGTGTTGTTTTGACACTTGTGAAATTGTGCATTATTTTCTACGCCGGCCAGAAAACAACGGCTCAATTTCTCACCCCACAACCCACGTTGAACAAGGTGATTTTTGCTGAAAGCATTCTTCATACCGGGGTTAATCTATTATACAACGACCATTTAAATCAAGTTAGAACAGGGGGAAATAGTTGGAAGGTGGGATTGATCGACAATGCTGCGAGGACTTCGTACAATGGTAAATCAGCGCACATTTCGGATGGCATGGCACTGGGAACAGCTCTGGCCGCGGGAATGGTCACTTTTGCATTGCCCAAAAATCAGCAAACACAGTATATTCAGCTTGGAGTTCAAAATGTATGGATTACTGCAAACATTACGCAAACCGTAAAAATGCTTGCACTGAGAAATAGACCCTATACGGAAGTGCCGGGATTTGTATCAACAAGAACCGATGATCAGTTTAGTTTTTTCAGCGGACACAGCGCAATCACAGCAACGGCAGCAACTACCGCCATTTTGATGGCATTGAATCAACCGAACATTTCGAACTGGGGCAAAGCTGCCGCATATTCCGCCGGAGGTCTCGCCCTAACTACTGCCACATTAAGGATTGCAGCGGGAAAACATTATCCCTCTGATGTTGTTACTGGTATATTGGTTGGCGTAGCTGTAGCTGTCATCAATACCAAACTCCATGAAGCCCATTGATTTTATCATACCTATCCTTTGCGCCATCCCTTTGATTGGATGCACTCAAGTACCTAAAAAATCTCATCAAACAAAAAATCCCTCTAACGAAATGACTAACGTAGAACCTCAAAATCTCGACTCTTGTGTAATTGCCGGTGGCTGTTTTTGGTGTATGGACGCTGTATATCGCCGAATGATAGGCATCGTAAATGTTGAATCAGGCTATTCCAATGGAACCGTTAAAAACCCAACCTATAAAGAAGTTTGCAACGGAAATACTGGCCACGCCGAAGTCGCTAAGATTTACTTCGATAAAACCGTAACCAATTATGCCCAAGTATTAGAAGTATTCTGGCGAGTGCACAACCCCACCACCTTAAACAGACAAGGAAATGATGTTGGAACCCAATATCGCAGTGGTATTTACTACATGAACGACGAACAGGAAAGGATTGCGCGGGCCAGTAAAATAGCAGTGGAAGAGAGTGGCTTATGGGCAGATGATGGCAAAGTAGTAACAGAAATTCTTCCCTTGTCCAACTACTGGCGCGCAGAAGACTACCACCAAGATTATTATGCCAACAACCCGGAAAATCAATACTGTGTTTACGTGGTGAGCGAGAAGGTGGAGAAATTCAAAAAAGCGTTTGCGAATCTCCTAAAGTCAGAGAAGTAATTTTCAAGGAAAGACTTCGCATTGCTCTAAAAACAAATTTTAGAGATCCACGAGGGAAACTACATTAACCCTTTGTTTTGTATCCTTTTCCCTCCAAATACGATTTCACCTTGGCATGGAAGTCGCCCTGAATGATGATGTCGCCATCTTTGGCACTCCCACCCACCCCACAGTGTGACTTCAGAGCTTTTTCGAGGGCTTTCAAATCATCGCCAGTACCTATAAACTCTTTGATCACTACACAAGGTTTGCCATTGCGAACCTCTCTGCGCACATATAATTTTTGCTGCGCTGGTGGCAAAGTTTCCAGCTCGTTGTCTGACCCATCGTTGTACTGATAGTCGGGATTGGTACTGTAAACAACCCCCGATTTCTGCTTATTCTTGTTGCTCATAGCCTGAGTTTATTGTTGAATTTACGATGTGCTATTGCTTTGCGATTTTAGGTATCTTTCCTTATGATCACCCCAGCAACGGCTTGCGCCATCGGCATCACTACCATGTCGTTCACGTTTACATGAGGCTTTCGCGTCACCACAAAACCAATGGCCTCCGCAATATCCTCCGCGATCAAATTTTCAAACCCCTTGTAAACTGTTTTTGCCTTATCCTCATCGCCATCGAATCGAACGATACTGAACTCCGTTTCAACCGCACCGGGATGAATGCCTGTCACCTTAACATCGTGCACCGCCAATTCCAAACGCATGCTTTTGGTTATTGCATCTACCGCAAATTTTGTCCCGCAGTAAACATTGCCGTTATCGTAAACCTCTTTGCCAGCAATCGATCCAATATTAATTATATGTCCTTTCCTACGCGAGATCATTCCCGGCGTCACGGCTCTACTAACATATAAAAGTCCTTTGATGTTGGTATCAATCATTTGATCCCAATGGTCGGTATCGCCCTCGTAAAATTTTGAGAGCCCTTTTGCCAACCCCGCATTGTTCACCAAAACATCAATGCCTTTCCAATCCTCTGGCAAAGCATCGTAAAACGCCTGCACATCCAGTTTATTGCGGACATCCAATTCCGCCAAGTATACCCTGCAATCCGAGGTCTCAGGATTTTGATTGAGATCCTCCTCCAATTCTTTCAATCGATCCATCCTTCTGGCAACTGCGATAATATCATATCCCAATGTCGCCAATTCCTTCGCCGTAGCGTATCCAATACCGCTGCTTGCACCTGTAACACAAGCAATTTTTTTTACGTTACTATCCATTCGATAAAAACTTTTAATTCGACTTAACGCCAACAATAATGAGATTCGGGGTAAACAACACCTTTTGGGTACTGCGTGCCGTAGCAAACAATTGGAGCTTCAAACGCAAGCTCAGTATCCGATAAAAAATGCCGCGAAGACCTTCTTTCAAAAACCCATTCACACGCATAAAACTGGGCTTCACCTTCAACATCATTTAATATACCAAGACCTGCCCCTGCAACTTCAACGGTAGTAGCACCAAGACCTGCTCCTACAACTACAACGGTAGTAGCACCAAGACCAACTACAACGGTAGTAGCACCAAGAGTTACTGTACCAACTACACCAACAAGAGTTGCTTTTGATGGAACGAATAATGAGTGTTTTGAAATAGGAGATTGTTTAACGGATTTATAATTTATAAGATGG
>CAJBVU010000286.1 GCA_903959115.1 uncultured Bacteroidota bacterium | reverse complement strand
GTTTATTCGTATCGGTTATCAATCATTCACTTTTGGGCTCTGATATTCATTTACATCTGGGCCGGACCTCACCACCTACTGTATACTGCTTTGCCCGATTGGGCCCAGAGTTTGGGGGTAGTTTTCTCGATTATGCTGATTGCGCCAAGTTGGGGCGGTATGATCAATGGATTGCTCTCATTGAGAGGTGCGTGGGATAAGGTTAGGGAAGATGCGGTGTTGAAGTTCATGGTGGTTGCGATAACCGCTTATGGTATGGCCACTTTCGAGGGCCCGCTTTTGAGTTTGAAAAACGTAAACGCGATTTCTCACTTTACCGATTGGACCATCGCCCACGTACACGTTGGCGCTTTGGGATGGAACGGATTTCTGACGTTTGCGGTTTTGTATTGGTTGATACCTAGAATGTGGCGTACAGAGTTGTATAGCAAGGCCTTAGCCAATACGCACTTTTGGTTGGGTACTTTGGGGATTATATTCTATGCGGTTCCAATGTATTGGGCTGGGTTTACCCAAGCGCTTAACTGGAAAGCATTTACGCCCGAAGGTGTTTTGCAATATCAATTTTTGGATACGGTGAAAATGATTGCGCCGATGTACATGCTTAGAAGTTTGGGCGGATTGCTCTACTTGTCGGGTGCCATCGTGATGGTCGTGAATCTATGGAAAACCATGGCGCAGGGTTCATTTCAAGCCAACGAAGAGGCAGAAGCGCCCGCCTTGGTTAAAGTTTCATCACACAAAGGAGAACATTGGCATCGATTTATCGAAAGAAGACCCTTGCAGATGTTGTTGTTTAGTTTGATTTTGGTGGGCATTGGTGGTGCCATCGAATTGATTCCAACCTTTTTGGTAAAGGAAAACATACCCACCATTAGCGCGGTGAAACCTTATACGCCTCTGGAATTGCATGGTAGAGATATTTATATTTCTGAGGGCTGTTATACCTGTCATTCTCAAATGGTAAGGCCCTTCCGCGACGAAGAAGCTCGTTACGGAGAATATTCAAAAGCCGGCGAATTTGTTTACGACCACCCATTTCAGTGGGGTAGCAAACGCACTGGACCCGACTTGGCAAGGGTAGGAGGAAAATATCCCAACTCTTGGCATTTTAATCATATGTATCAGCCAAGTAGCACAAGTTTTAATACCATCATGCCTCGATATTCATGGTTGCTAACCAGTGGAATCGACATCATGCGAACGCCAAAAATGATCAAGGCGATGCAAACGTTGGGTGTTCCTTATCCTGCAGGGTATCACAACCAAGCCAATGTAGATTTAGAGATACAAGCCAAGGCCATTTCGGCCGATTTGATCAAAGAAAAGGAAATCAAGCAGATCATGGAATTTGAAGGTGTAAAAGACCTTACTTATACCAAAATGGTTGCGATGATCGCTTATCTGCAGCGCATTGGTACCGACATCAAAACCGTTCCAGCAAGTGCCAAGCCACTTCATTAATTAGGCCATGAAATTTATCAATTATTTGAAGTCAATTGAAAATGTGAGTATTTATCCGATGATCTCGTTTGCGCTCTTTGGCGGGGTCTTCATTATCGTACTCATTTATGTTTGGAAAGCGAGTAATCAATATATCAATCAAGCAAAACAAATCCCATTAAACGATGAAAAATAGCATTTTGTTATCAAATCTGGCTGTAACAAATACGGCCCCATTTACCGAAAATTTGGTCCCCTGGGTTCTCACTTTTACGGTGGCATCCCTGGCTTTAGTGATTTTGGTTTTGGCGATGTTGGTTCTTAGAGTGGCAATTCAAAAAGCCAATGTGAAATTGACAAATTTGGTGGGTGTAAAAAAATGCGGCACAGATTCTTGCGATTGCAGCACAGATAAATCAGATCAAGCTGATGCTTTGCCAGATTATGTAATTCCTATCGTGAAGAAGAGCCTGCTCATGGTTTTTGCACTACTTAGTGTATTGAAGATTTCAGCACAGGATGCGACTACTACTGCCCAATATATCCCCATCGATTGGTCAATTACAGGCGACCGCCTAAATTTTTTCTTGTTGGGTGTGATTGGCATCGAAGTGCTGGTGATGTTTTATTTCTTGCGATGGTTGCGGGTATTGATTTTGCCCGTTTCAGAAAAGAAGGAAATCGCTCAGACGGCATCAAAAACAAACCGATGGTGGGATCGATTTAATAAGTCGGTTTCTATCGATAAAGAACAGGATGTTCAGTTGGATCATGACTACGATGGTATCAAAGAACTGGATAACTCCCTGCCGCCCTGGTGGATTTACGGGTTCTACTTTACGATATTATTTGCTGGGGTTTATCTCTACCGATATCATGTTTCTAAATCGGCGCCACTGCAGGTAGAGGAATTGGCGGTTGAGAAAATTCAAGCGGAGAGAGAAAAGCTCGCTTACATGGCAACCCAAGCAAACAATGTGGATGAAACTAGTATCGCTTATAACCCAACTACGGAATTGCTGACAGAAGGAAAAGCAATATTTGTCAAAAACTGCGTTAGTTGCCATGGTCCTGAAGCGCAAGGTGCATCTATCGGGCCCAATCTAACCGATGAGTATTGGATTCATAAGGGAGGCATCAAAGACATCTTTAAAACCATCAAAAATGGGGTACAAGAAAAGGGTATGATTCCATGGGGTCAGCAATTGTCGAATGCCCAGATTGCAGCGGCAGCCACATTTATTAAGTCACTGAAAGATAGCCATCCAACCAATCCCAAAGCACCCCAAGGTGATAAATATGAAGAGGAATCTGAGAATTCTAGCAGTTCCGATTCTATTAAGGTGGAGACAGCGGTGAGGAATTAAGATGGATAATAATAGCGAATCGTTTAGAGATCATTCGGCAACGATTGACGAAAGCGGCAAGCGAAAATGGGTGTTTGCCTATAAGCCCAGAGGTCGATTTTATTCGGCAAGGACTTATTTAACTTGGGTTTATTTGCTCTTTTTCTTCGGACTTCCATTCGTTAAAGTCCACGGGGAACCTTGGCTACTTCTGAATATTATTGAGCGAAAATTTGTGGTTTTTGGCTTCGTTTTCTGGAGTCAGGATTTCTACCTTTTTGGGATTACGATGATCCTGTTCGTGGTCTTTATTATCGTATTTACCGTTGCATTTGGTCGATTGTTCTGCGGTTGGGCCTGTCCACAAACCGTTTTTATGGAGATGGTTTTTCGCAAAATCGAGTATTGGATTGATGGCGATGCCCCTGCCCAGCAAGCCCTGAAGCGCAAGCCTTGGAATATTGAAAAAATCAGGAAGCGCGTTTTAAAATGGATCGTTTTTTATGCCATTTCCTTTTTGATTGGCAATACATTTTTGGCCTACGTTATTGGCATCGACGAAGTAATGCATTTGGTTTCGGATCCTTTTGGCGCTCATATGGGTGGTCTCGTTGCGATGATGGCTTTTTCCTTCGTCTTTTTCTTGGTTTACCTACGTTTTAGGGAGCAAGTGTGCACGGTGGTTTGTCCGTATGGTCGATTGCAGGGGGTTTTGTTGGACCGACATTCTGTAGTGGTTGCTTACGATTATGTGCGCGGTGAGCCCCGGGAAAAGCAAAGGAAAGGGGTGTTAAGGAAAGGCGGAGATTGTGTAGATTGTAATTTGTGCGTGCATGTTTGTCCGACTGGCATCGACATTAGAAATGGGACTCAACTAGATTGTACGAATTGTACGGCTTGTATGGATGCCTGCGATTTTATGATGGAAAAAATGGATCGACCTCTGGGTTTGATTCGATATGCTTCTGAGTCAAATATCGCCGATGGCAAACCCTTTGTGATCACCCCGAG
>CAJBVU010000285.1 GCA_903959115.1 uncultured Bacteroidota bacterium | reverse complement strand
GTGCTTGAACTGGGGTTCTCAAAGAAGATCCAGGAGTTTGAAACTCGCGACTTCCTTGAAATCTCCATCGACTGGCAGATCGCTGGCGCACGCCATTCTGGCGAGCGGATGGCATCAGCCATACCAATTTCGCGGCAGATGCATTTGAGTTTGAGGCGCTGGACTATTTGCTAAAGCCTATATCCCCTGAGAGAATGGAAAAGGCGATTAAACGTTTAGAGGAGTACATTTCTATAAAACGTGGCACAAATGACGACGTAAGCGTTAAGCCGGACTTTGTATTTGTAAAGGTGGATGGTCAGCATCAAAAAATTGCCTACAACGACATACTTTTCGTGGAAGCATTTGCAGATTATGTCAAAATTTGGATTTCCAACGAGAAAAGAATTGTGACATTGCAAACAATGCGCAACATGGAAACAGCCCTCCCAGCAGAACGTTTTGTGAGAATTCATAGAAGTTACATCGTTTCAAAAAGTCATATCGAAGCGATACAAAACAATGCAATTGTCATCGGCCAAAAGCAATTGCCGATCGGAAAGAACTATAAAGAACTAGTGCAGACCATCGTAAATAACGCGAAACTGAACTAGTTGTAAGGTGACTATTTTATAGATATTGGATTTTTTTTCGAAGATTTTTTTCGAAAAAATTTACATTTTACATTACTCAGACAATTGTAACAAATTGTTATACAGTTATTTATGTTTCAATAGTAATTGAAGTGTCACAATCATTTGTTTAGCCAACAAAACCAATAGAATATTGGTCTGCTGATTCAGTTAATACAGCAAAACCTATTGAATTCCTTAGGAATTGTATGGATTTTATCAATTAAAGAAAAATATCACTGTGGCGACATTCGATTACAACAAAATTAAAAATTTGGCAGCTGCCAAGAGGATTCCGATTAAAGAATTGGCACGTAGATGCGAATTAAGTGAACAAGGATTTCACTACATGCTTAAGAAGCACACAATGCGGGTAGATACTCTAGAACGCATTTGTGCAACGTTAGAAATTACGATGGTTGATCTTTTTGCTGATACCCCGGTGAACACAGCCATTGGTGGCGTGAGTCATGAAGCACTGGCTTCTTCCAATACGGAATTAATGCAAAAATTGGATACAATCATTGACTTATTGAAATCGGAAAAGCATTTGGCCTAAAAATACTAGTTCACCCCAATTTGGGTTGATTAATTTTGATTTCCAGCATAAACCTCAAAGGCTTGTTGCTTCAACTGAGTCCAATTAATATTGGGTATTAGTTCAGAAGATTGCTGCGTTGAAAGCCACGCAAAGGCCTCTTCACTTGGAATATTGCCGACCAAGTCATCTTTAGCCATTGGGCATCCGCCAAATCCTCCCAAAGCAGCATCGAACCTTCTGCAACCATGCTCATAAGCGGCTTGTATTTTCTCAAGCCATTCATTGGGTTTTGCATGTAAGTGAACGCCAATTTGGACGTGAGGTAATTTATGGTGTATTTCAGTGAACATGTCGCCCAGTTGCTGCGAATTAGCACTTCCAATCGTATCGGATAATGAAATCGTTCTAATGCCTAAGGATGCAATCTTTGAGGCCCACTCAGCGACTTCACTCGCCGACCAGTGATCACCATAGGGATTGCCAAATGCCATGCTTAAATAACAAACGACTTCTTTTCCGCTGGCTAATGCGATGTCTTGAATCCTCGCCAACCTACGAAATGCCTCGTCTCTGCTTGCATTTGTGTTCCTTCTTTGAAATGTTTCACTCACGCTCAACGGAAATCCTAAATATTTGATTTTGGGATAGGCTACTGCGCGTAAAGCACCTCTTTCATTGGCAACGATTACCAAAAGCTTTGTTTGGGTTTCTATTTCGCTAATTGCCTGAACGACTTCGGCGGTATCAGCCATTTGGGGAATGGATTCCGGATTCACAAAACTGCCGCAGTCCAAAACATCAAAACCCTGATTTAAGAGGGTAGTGAGGTATTTGATTTTTAATTGAGTAGGGATGAAGGCTTTGATGCCCTGCATGGCATCGCGGGGACATTCTACCAAAGTCAGTCGTTCCGCCATCTTCATGCCGCAATTTACTACAAGAAGTCGAAGAAATACTGACTAATCTTTTTGTATAAATGCACGCGATCTGGACCTATTACATTGTGCTTATGTCCTGGATAAACAAAGTAATCGAGTTGGGCATTTTTCGCCTTTACAGCCTTATCCACAAACATCAAGCTGTGCTGCCAAACAACCACGTCATCATCGGCACCATGAATCATCAACAACCTACCTTGTAATTTATCGGCATAACCCAACAAATTATTGGCTTTGTATCCCTCTGGATTCTCATCCGGACGGTCCATGTATCGCTCGGTATACATGATTTCATAAAAGCTCCAGTCGATCACCGGGCCGCCAGCAACACCCACTTTGTATTTGCCTGGAGTGCGAGTCATTAAACTGGTTGTCATGAACCCGCCAAAGCTCCATCCATGAATACCTACGCGGGTAGAATCGCACCATTTTTGTGATTTTAACCAAGCCAAACCATCCAATTGATCCGCCATTTCTGCTGTACCAAGTTGCCTATGTACCGCATTTTCAAATGTTAAGCCTCGGTGTGAAGAGCCACGGTTGTCCTGGGTGTAAACGATGTATCCGTTTTCGGCCATGTAATGCATCCAGAGGTTTCCGCCGCCTAACCATGAATTGGTAATCATTTGGGCATGTGGTCCGCCATAAACATAAACAACAACGGGGTATTTTTTATTGGGGTCGAAGTTGCTGGGATAGAATACGCGTGAATATTGATCAAATCCATTAACCATTCTTTTGTTGATTTCCATTTTCCCAAGTCCAAGACTCGCAATGGGATTGGGCGATTCAAAAATGATTTTATGATTTACGCCTTCGCCAATTGTAACTGTAGCGCCTTCGGGTACAACAAATGCGGTTGTATTTGATCCAGGTGTTGTTGATGAAGATTCTATTTGTTTGATTACATCAATTAAATAGATCTTTCGTGGCGTTTGATAGTTGGATAGGGTGTTTATCATCATGCCGTTTTCCGCATTAAAGGAACATTTATTTGTGCCGTTGGATGGCGTTAAATCAATGATCTTAGCCGACATGCCCGTTGCTGTCACCTTGCTTTCTTTCCAATCCAAGGCATGCACATGTCGCTCCAAGGGCGAAGCCATCGTATTTTCAAACAACAAATATTTACCGTCTTTGGTGAATCCTAATACATCGGTGACTTCCCAATTTCCTTTGGTGATTTGTTTGATGATGGGGCGTTTGTTGGCAAATTTGAAAAGGTATAAGTGATTCCATCCATCCGACTCGGATTGCAAGAGAAAATCTGTGTTAGATCCGTGGATAAATAGGGGGCCATTTTCTGGTTCAACAAACTTGGGATGACTCATTTGGTAATCAACGCTCACCAATCCTCCGGAAACCGCATCGTACTTGCGTAGCTCCATTTTGTTCTGCTCGCGATTCACCCAACTGATGTAAATAAACTTGCTATCTGGCGTCCAAGTAATGTTGGTCAAATAGTGGTCATAGGTACCCTGCGTATTCAAATAAACCAATCGATCGGACATTAAATGGTAAATTCCCAAGGTTACGGTATGACTGCTATCGCTGGCCATCGGGTATTTGATACTGTTCGCTTTTGCGGGTCTAGATTGAATACCGAAAAGAGGGTAATCGGTCACTCTGCGTTCATCCATCCGATAAAAAGCCAACTTGTCGTTGTCGGCGCTCCAGAAAAGGCCTTTGCTTATGCCGAATTCATTGCGATGCACACTCTGACCATAAACGATGCCGTTGCCTCCGTCTTTTGTGATTTGGATTTCGCCAGAACCAGAGTTAGCCAAATTCTTTGATGCTGATGTTTTTCTACCGGTAATGTAGAGATTATCCTTTTTAATCACCGCGATTAGCTCTGCGTCGGGTGAATATTCGGTTGCTTGCGTTTCTTCAGATTGACCGTGAACTGAATATTTGACTTGAACCGGTCCAAACATGAGGTTGTCCGTCACGGGCTTTTTGAAATCCACCGCCATAACAAATCGACCGACTTCAAACCAACCTTGGTAATCGCCTGTCCATTTGATTTGGGGAATACCGAACAAATTCACATCGTCGTCGGTTAGGGATTTGATTGCCGTTTTTGTGATTTTCACAAAGCTATCGGCCTTGATGATTTGTGTTTTTGCAAGCGTTGAAGCATTTACGGCATATAAAACACCATCCACCACTTCCGCATAATCTGTTTTGGTAATCCATCCATACAATTTGGCATTTTTAGGGTAGTATTTTGGACTGAAACAAGCATCGATTGTTAAGGCTGATGCGCTGGCTGGGGTCGACTTTTTGCTTGAAACAGCATCGCCATTAGACTGAGCCAAAGCGGCGTTAGAAGCCAAAATGAAAAGGATTGAAAAAATGCGGATAGAAATGCGGTTCATAAATAGGGTTTCAGAAGTTTCTAATGCAAATTTGCTGAAAATTTATCAGATGACTACCATACAATCCATCATTGAATCTGCTTGGGAGAATCGCGCCCTATTGAGCGAAGCCAAAACCGTTGAAACCATTGAATTTGTAATTGAAGAATTGGACAAAGGAAGGTTGCGTGTTGCGGAGCCTTTGGCTGATGGAAGTTGGCAGGTTAACAATTGGATAAAGAAGGCGGTGATTCTTTATTTCCCGACGCGCAAAATGGAGACTTTTCACGCCGGTCCGATGGAGTTTCACGATAAAATGCCTTTGAAAAAGAACTATGCTGAACTAGGTATTCGTGTAGTTCCGCATGGTGTGGCAAGACATGGTGCATACATTGCTCCTGGGGTAATTATGATGCCGTCTTACGTCAATATAGGTGCTTATGTTGACGCGGGAACTATGGTTGATACTTGGGCTACAGTGGGTTCGTGTGCTCAAATCGGAAAGAATGTACATTTGAGTGGTGGTGTGGGTATCGGTGGGGTACTCGAGCCAGTGCAAGCGGCTCCAGTAATTATCGAAGACGATTGTTTTATTGGAAGCAGATGCATCGTAGTAGAAGGTTTTCACGTGGGTAAGCAAGCTGTGCTTGGAGCCGGACTCACACTAACGATGAGCACCAAAGTCATCGATGTGCAAACGGGAGAGGAGTTGCCCAAAGGATATATTCCCGAAAGGAGCGTCGTGATTCCTGGTAACATCAAAAAGGAATTCCCTGGTGGTGAGTTTTATGTTCCTGCGGCCTTGATTATCGGACAGCGTAAAGCCAGTACCGATTTAAAGACATCGTTGAACGATGCGTTGCGTGAGCATAGCGTTGCTGTTTAAGAATTAATTATGAAAATCGGATTTGATGCCAAGCGATTTTTCTTCAACCATTCTGGTTTGGGGAATTATTCTCGCATGCTTATTGAATCCCTTTTTAAGTATTTTCCAGAGAATGAATATGTTCTTTACGCTGATCGATTGGATGCTTTGGATCATGCACACCCTGAGGCGCTTCGAATTCTCAAACTCTATGTAGATAATCGGAGTGACGGCTCTGATCTCTATACTTTGGTGATGGTAGATGCACCAAAATGGTGGCGCACCTGGGGGATGGGGAAGCGGGCTGCTCAAGATGGCGTTGAGGTGTTTCATGGCTTGTTGAATGAATTGCCATGGGATTTGCCTGCCTCAGTAGCTGGGGTTTGCACTATCCACGATGTGATATTTAAAGAATTTCCTTCCTATTATCCTTGGATTGATCGATTGATATACGACTTCAAAACGAAGAAGGCCATTCAAAAAGCTTCCCGACTCATCATGACGAGCCAAGCCACCCAATATCAGGTGGAGAAATATTATCCGCAAGCAAAAGGTAATTCCTTTGTGATTTATCAAGCGGTGGATCCTTCGTTTTTTGCAATGGAAAGCGTTGGTGCTGTGAAAGAAAAGAACGCAACATATTTCGTATATCAAAGCAGTTTTACGCAGCGTAAGAACCATGCGGTATTGTTAGAGGCATTTGCATTGATTCAGCATCAAACCGACTGGAATTTGACATTGATAGGGTTGAATGGGCCTACTTTAGAGCCTGTGAAATCGCAAATTGAGACGTTGGGGCTGGGCAATCGAATCACTTGTTTGGTGGATCAGTCTCGTGAGGAGATGATTGACTGCGTGAAATCGGCATCTGGGTTTGTTTATCCGAGCTTAAGTGAGGGGTTCGGAATCCCGTTGGCGGAAGCTTTGGCGTCTGGATTACCAATGGCAGTTTCAAATATTTCTGTATTCCGAGAATTGATAGAGGATTTGCCGGTGTATTTTCATCCAAACAAAGCCGATGAAATGGCGGCAGCGATGATTTCAATTACTACCCAAGAGGAGCAAACTAGGCAGCGATTAAAGCGCTCATCGTTGCAAAATAAAATCGATCCGCAGAACATTGCATCGCAAGTGATTCAGACGTACTCTGGTCTGCGAAAATCCTAAAATCCCAATCCCAAACTTGTGGTGGCGTTGAAAATATTGTTTTTTATGCCAGTATTATGCGTTTCTGTTTGCCAAAATTTACATTCGGTTCTCCAATACAACTGATTGAATAATTTGCAATTGATTCCGAGGGCAGCTCCATAAATTTTCCCATGGACGTTGTTATGTAGATCTTGGTAATATTCTACTCTCGCACTTAGGTTAGTATTGGTTGCGATTTCATAACTCGTTGCAAAATTGGCATTGCACCAAAATCCATCGCGTTGGAAGATAGAATTGGGTCTGTAGGGCGACAGGACTTGACTTTCATCATTCCCCGCATAAAAACAGCTTGTGAATTTCCACTTATCTTTTGTTCCAATCCAATAAATATCGCTAAAAATACGTCGATGCGTTTCTCTGTCTTGATAGTAAACGTTCCAGTTGATTAGGTTGTTCTTGTTAAGAGTGAATTCCAATTGACCTGTGATAGCTGGCGGAAATTCCTCCTCCTGTCTGATAGTTTGCCATCCATTGAGTAGATAAAAACCACCTTTCAATCGCTTGGACAATGCAGCAGTGATTTTCACTCCGGCGAGGTAATAAGGACTGTATTCTGCGGCCAATGACCGAGTGTACATGATATGGTCTCGACTAACCGGGTTTTCATTGGTGAAAGGCGATCCAATCAATCCAGCCTCAATCCACACATCTTTTTTGCTCCATGGTTTTAAACCCAAACTGGCTTCCATTAGGTTATTTATACTATAACCTCCTCTGTAGTTTTGGTCCATATAGCTACCAAAAGCCGGTACCAATCTGATTTTTAGTCGATCCGTGGCATATCTGAAATCTACGTAGGCCAAATTGATATCGACCATGTTGGTGCGCGAGTTTGAAACCAAGCCGGGAATGATCGGAGGGAAAATATTTTGATTCCAGTCACGATATGTAGATTTTGCGTAATATGCATCCATCCAACCAGAAATACTCAATTTGCCCACTTTCTCACCCCCAACAGAATCAATAAAGGCAGTGTTGGTGATTTGGGCATTTAGATTGATACTGGCTGTAATCAATAAAATAATTATTCGCAATTTCACTTTCATGATATGGTTGCAAAACTATTAATTATTTGGGCTCATTGGATTTATGGGGTGAAATTTCTTAAATTGCATATAATGTTTGGATTACGGATCAAATTGATGGCGTTTTGTTTGCTTTTTCTAGCAAATGGGGTGGATGGGCAATATGATTCTGTTCGTTACGACATGACAACCCAAAATGTGCATTGGAATTCTCTAACTGATTTCAATTCTAAGGGGTTTAATCCAGATACATTAAGTACGCCGCTCTACTGTCAAGCTGAAACCACACCCACATTCGTTGGCACTTTCTCTAAGACAAATGATTACAATTCCAATGTGGCAAAGGCTTATAACGTATTGGATGCGGGTTCTTTTTATGGGGTTGCTGGGGTTTATACAAAGAAGCATTACGACTTAACCACACATGTGGTTCGTGTGAAAGGTGCTTATGCATGTAGAACGACAACAATCGGAGATTACAATGAATATTGGATTGGTGCAATTCCAGTTTCGAATAAGAATTATCATCCTGCTATTTACGGCACGGGTACAACTCCTGAGGGTTATATCGTAGGCGCTTGGGTCGATTGGTGGAGTGCTAGATCGAGAGGCACAACGAGTCAGCCTGACAATTTCTTTGTAAATCGCATCAATTCGAACATGCCATTGGGATTGTTTTTTGAAGCAATGGCTGAATTTCGCATCATTCATGATTCTTTGGTGATGACCAAATATACGTTGACGCCAGTAAATGAAAGATATAATCAACAAACTTGGGTTTATCCAGGGTATCGAACTACTCCTTTTGAACCTTTGTCAAATTCATCATGGTTCAAAGATTTTCGTCCTGCATTTATGCCGGATGACGCCCTAGATTGGGTTGAGGTGGTAGCTGTTCCATTGCCTTGTACGATGGAGTTAAAGAAGAAAAATATTTCAATCTGTGAGGGAGGGGACATTCAGTTGGACTTATCAGCGCTGAT
>CAJBVU010000284.1 GCA_903959115.1 uncultured Bacteroidota bacterium | reverse complement strand
TTGTATAGATAATAATATCAAACTCAATAATATGATATCGGTGAGTGATCTAATTACAAAAATATCAAATATAGCCAAGGCGATCAAAGCGTATATTCCATTACGAGATGTGAGTTTGATGCCCTTCTTGAACATAAAAAACAAGAAAAATGAATGGATCGCATAACTCATATATGCAGGTTCTGAATACAGTCCAGATACGCCCCGCAAATCGGCCTCCGTTTGAATTCTTTCAATAAATATGCGTAAAAAATCTGCCAAAAAATCTGGAAATACACCCAAATACTGAACCACCCCAATCACAACATTCAACCCAAAAACAAAAAACAGCGCTTTTCCCAAATGCGCCAATTCTTCGTCTTCCAAGGATTGGATGGCAATAAAAATAAAGGAGGAATTCACTAACGCAAACAATGACCTTGCGGAAACCAACAACCCACCGGTTCCTGCTAGCATTAGCGCATTCAATAACAAATAAGCCAAAAAAAATCGGTAGGCCTGAGGTATTACAACCGACCGGCGAAGTGAATACAGAAACGCCCAAGGAAAAATCTCTGAACTAAATAAGACACGGGCAGGCGTAATATTGGGCAAGAATACAAAATAGGCCAATAACTTCCGAATTCTATCCAAAGGCCTCATCGCCGTTAATCAAATTTACCAAAGAAATGTAAAAGCCCCAGGGATATACCCAATCCACCAATAGCACCCACGAAGAGGTACACCCACAAAGGCCATCCCAATTTCTTCAATGGAAAATGTGGAACATCAACGACTTCAATGAGTGGCGTTTGCTTTTTTAAAGCGAGCTCAGCCAATTTTAAATTTTTTACAATTTCACCGTACAAAGAAATGCTTATTTGCATATCAATGAGTGATTTATTCTGTTCCACCTTGGCAGACTGGTGTAATGGATTGATATTATAATCCATGTTATTGGCGTTGCGAAGAATGTTCTTATTCATAACACCTTGAATGGAATCTGCTTCCTTCCTTAACACCACCAGACTCTTCCTTACGTTGCGTGTAATTGAACGAATATACTTTTCCGTGACAACGTCTATAATGGTCTCTGCAAATTTCAAGGCCAAAGTATCATTGCGGTGCTTGCAACTCACGGAAATGAAAGTTTGTTTCTTGTCGGGCTTGCTTGCAATCAACACATTTTTATTGATGTGCTCATACAATAACCACAACGCGCTATCCGTAGCAGCACTGTTCTGCTTCATGTCCGCATTAAAATGAACATTGTGCAACTGCTTTCTGGTGCCATAGCTCAAATCAGCGTAGAACTTATCCGCCAATAACAATTTTTTCTGTCCTTCTGTTTTATAGGGACGAACCAACGCCTCTTCTACAGAACTGCGCACAGAGAACAATTTCACCAAACTCTCACCCACAAATACTCCCCCAGGGTTTGAACCGCCAACATCCATCCCAAATTGGGCCAACAAGTTTTCCCAACCCGAAGATTTTTCTTGCTCTGCGGCAACGATAAACTCTGCATTGTATTTTTGCTCACCTGCGAATTTTCCGTATAAGCCGGCTATTACCATCCCCAGACTTACCGAACCCAAAATCCAAAAACGATGGGAACGCAATACCAAAATGTAATGTTTGAATTGTTTAAGAAAGGTAACCTGTGATTGCATGATGCACAAATTTAGGTGAAAGGAAATAAACCCCAAGCATTTAATCGGGTC
>CAJBVU010000283.1 GCA_903959115.1 uncultured Bacteroidota bacterium | reverse complement strand
GTACAAGTAATTTGTTCCCCCATATACATGTCACCCCATGGGAAAACCTGAGGGGCTGACAATGCACCAAACATGGAGTTGATAAAGATTTTAATAGGTAACTGCTTGTTTCCATATGATTCTGACTTCTTGCGGTCAATCTCATAATACTCCTCAGCGAGCTGTTTGTATTTGATACGAGCATCCCGGAAGTATTTAAGCATACCTTTCATGGCTCCAGTAACATCACAAGCAGGAAATACATCATGCACAAGCTGAATGGACGGATACAGCGAAGAGAAGTCAAGTTTGAGAACATCCTTGGAATATCCCACCTTTAATAATCTAGACAATCCACCAACAAATTCAGTTTTACCTTGACGAGCTGGAACAGCTAAGTTATTCTTATAACTCCAAGCCAACATAAGCATCTTCCAAAGAGTAGCAGTTCCCATAGTGGATACACGCTCATAAGTCGTTGGAATCATCGAAGCCAGAAGAAACGATGCTTGGTTGAATTCCTTATCAACTTTCAAAGTTTCCTCCAAGTCATCCTGAAGGTATCGTTCCACAATATCGCTTCCAGTAGTTAGGAGATATGTATCAGGGAATTTCTTATCCAAGTCCATGAAATCTCCCTTTTTGCGGTATTCACCATTTTTAAGGTTCAGCCAATATTCGTGGTTATCAGTATACATCTTACCAATATTTTCGTGACCGATGTAAACTCGGTCTGCTTCCTTAGCACCGATAAACTCAGAAATATACTTAAGACCCGCACTCTTAATCGAAGAGTTAATAGCTTGAGCTCTACGGACAGCGTGGATAATATCAATGTTGTTGTAACCCCAAATGGTTGTTTGTTGGAACTCTTCCACCTCATTGGCAAGCTTCAACATATTCTTTCGCTGGGAAATAGAATGTTGGGGATGCAATGACTTTACAATCTTTCTAATATCAATCTTCAAAAGCTTACAACGCTCAAAAATCCAATACCAGTCAAAGTTTGCTGAGTTATATCCCCCAATAATACTTGGCTTTAGCTCGTTGATAATATCGAAAAACTCTCTTAAACCTCTAGCTTCGTCTTCTTCGTTAATACATTCAATAATCTTATTGTAACCCTTGTTGGTTCTAATACCAATCATGAAAATCCTACCGTCCTTAGGCTCAAGTGAGGTAGTCTCCAAGTCAAATACCAATCGGGTTACATCTTCATAATCATCAAATCCTTTGAACAATCGTTTTTCCTTTGAGATAAAGTACTGCTCGACGGGGGGGAGAAGTAAAATTTTCTCTCTGAACTTTTCACCCCATGGGTCAGCACCACCCTCACGGAAAAATTGAATTAGGCTTCTATATCCCTTTAGAGATTTTACCATAAAAGTTAAACCCTTTTCCATTCTAGGGTCACCGTGGGTTTCCAGCTTGGTAATAACAATCCCATGCTTGGTCATTGCTTCTTTCTGCAGACCTTTAGAGTTTTGATAAAAACCCATATTATGTAGGTCACCAACCCAACAGAACGGGATAAAAGTATCTTTGCGAATTTCTTTCCCTTTACCAGGAATTTCTTTGATTTTGTAAATTGAATCCGACACGTAGTCAAACTCACAAGCTACAATAAACTCCTCAGGGTCATTGCCCTCAAGGAATGATTTGATGATTTCTGAATCAATCATTTTATTAAAGTATTACCGAGTGACATATTAGCTTTCACCAAATGGTGAAGTTTGTCTTACTCATTCTTCAATAAATATAATCAAGTGAAATCAACCAGTCAATCTAGCAACAAGCTTGTTCAGAAATAAAGCTGTCTTCGATATTGATATAAAGTTCCTCTCTAATTGGAAAAATTAAACTACCTGCCTGTGTCCCTAACAATCCATTATTCTTTATTAGAAACTGTCC
>CAJBVU010000282.1 GCA_903959115.1 uncultured Bacteroidota bacterium | reverse complement strand
GTAGAACCATTCAACTTTTCTGCCAAAGCTTCGGCATCCTTGCGCAATTTGTCCATCTTAAAGGCACGCTGACGCATGTCTTCAGCCAACATTTTCATTGCACCTTCGCTCGCCAATTTGGCTTTGCCGGTTGGGATCAAGAAGTTTCTTGCGTATCCATCTTTCACGGTTACAACATCATCTTTGTGACCGAGATTTTTTACGTCTTGAGTGAGAATGATTTTCATGTGTCTATCTCCTTCTTATTTTAAACCATCAGCCAAGAAAGGCAACAACGCCAGGTGACGTGCTCTTTTAATGGCAACAGAAATTTTACGTTGATACTTCAAAGAGGTACCGGTGATACGACGTGGCAAAATTTTGCCTTGCTCATTCACAAACTTCAACAAGAACTCACCATCTTTATGATCGATGTACTTGATACCGTGTTTTTTGAAACGGCAGTACTTCTTCTTCTGGAGAACCTGTGGGGTTTGATTGAAAATAAAGTTTGTTTCTTTGCTCATAACTCTTCCTCCTCGATTACAATTTTCTTTTTAACAACGACCTTCTCGCCTTTTGGAGTTACAGTGCGAAGTTCACCATTGCGCTTGCGCAAGTTGAAATCCACACCCCAACGATCCAACTTAACAGTCAGGTAACGCAAAATGCGCTCGTCGCGGCGGAATGCCAATTCGAAAGACTTGATGAATTCAGGGTTTGCCTTAAATTCGAACAAGTGATAAAATCCCGTGCCTTTTTTCTGGATAGGGTAGGCTAGTTTGGTTAGTCCCCAATTTTCTTCGTGGACTAACTCCCCTCCATTGCCGGTGATCAACTCTCTGTAGCCTGCAACAGCATCTTTCATCTGTTGTTCAGAGAGCACGGGTGTCAAAATGATCACGGTCTCGTACTGGTTGGTATTCATTTGGCTGTAAATTTAGGGCTGCAAAAATACGGCTTTAGTTTCAATCCTACAAGTGTTTACACACTTTTATTGGTTTCCCAATTTACGGAACAGGATCATACCCGCTCCCACCCCAAGGCCCGCATCTGCCTATCCGACGAATTGTCAACCAAATGGCTTTGAAAAAGTTATGCTTTCTAAATGCCTCAACCCCGTATTGACTGCAGGTTGGGGTGAAACGACAAGAGTTTGGGAGCAAAGGAGAAATGGCTCCTTGGTAAAATTTTATCACTAAAATCGGCAATAAAGAAAGAACCCGATGTAAACCGCGATTATTATTTGCAGTCGCATCAACATGCTTGTCTACAAATTCTTCGTTATGCTGTTTTTTCGAGCACATCTAAAATCTTCTGCTGTAATACCTTGTAAGATTTTTCCAACGCCTTGTAATCTGGCAATTCACTACCTGTATACATCAATGCGATCGCCATCGTTTTCCCTTGGACCGTTAGCGCATCGTACAACTCAGCCTTATTATGTCGATACAACTCCCGCAACCGCCGCTTGATGAAATTCCGATCCACCGCCCGCTTAAACTTTCGCTTACTCGCCGTAAATACAACCTGGGCAGGAACCCCTTCCACAGGCAACGGCGTGAAATACAAATTGGCACGAAGCGGATAT
>CAJBVU010000281.1 GCA_903959115.1 uncultured Bacteroidota bacterium | reverse complement strand
TTGCTCCCAGCCGGGGATGTCGGCGAGTTTGATGGCGTGTATGGCGTATTTGAAGCCCGCTTGTTGGTAATCTGCAATTTTTGTGCTTCGCCAATCGATTTGCATGGTCGTTCGCAGAATTTCGTTGGTGTAGTCATGCTTGTCGGGTTTGTTGGGGTTCCAGAGCGATGTTTGGATTTCACCTTGGGCGTCAGCAACTTTCACCACAATGAGGATAACGTCGTTGAGTTGGGGTTTAAACTGATTGAGCGACAACTCGGCCGACAGTACCGTGGTGTCTGTGGTGTTGTGAATCATGCTGGCGTTTTGCAGGTGAAAATCGGTTGCGTTGAACGCAGGCTCGCGGGGCTCGGCAAGGGTTAGCCATTCTCCGCCGATCAGGAATTCGTGCGTAAGGGTTTTTGGCTTGAGGGATTCCTTGTTTTTTTTCAATTTCTCCCTTGTTTTGATTGGGGGAAGTTGGGTTTGCGAGGTTACTGTAATCGGTTCTTGGTATCGAGAGGTGTAGTTGAAATGCGATTCAATCAATGGTAGGAGCCAGGGTTGACTGCCCGATTGTAAGCCCAAGAATATTTGTGCATTGGGTTGTAGCGACCTCATTTGCTCGGCGATGAATGGCAGCGTTGGCCCATGGGATTCGAAATAATCTGTGGGGGTTGTGTTGGAGAATTTGTGTTTATGTAAGATTTGGCTTTTATGGAATTGGTAATTGTCGGCCGGGCCATCGAGCCAAATGTGTAGAATACTGATTGTTCCCCGAGCTTGGTGCGATTGCGTTTGATTTTTTGCAAATTGGAGGGATTGCTCAACGATGCGGTGATGGGTGCCTTTTCGTTCTAGGGTGAGAAATTGTTTTTGGTAGAGGGTATTGAACAGAAACAGGGCTGGAATGAGCAGCGCCAAGGGCTGGGTGAGCTTTTCAAACCGGTTGATGCCATTTTTTGTCTGCCCGAATTGTTTTCTGAGCGTGGTGATACCGGATGACGCCACCAAGATAATCAAGGGGAAGGCGAAGTAAAGTGCGTTGTTTTGAAGGATGGGCGCGCGAACTACAGAAAAGGTATAGCCGGAGGCGAAGACCATCAGGAAGCCCAATGTGAGCAGGAGGGTGGGTTGTTGAAGGATGCGTTTGAACGAGGCCGGTTTGGGTAGGTAGGCGATTCTAATGTGGAATTGTAGGGCATAGAGAATGCTGCAAACAAAGAGGATAAGGATGGGCAGGGAATGGCCGGTAGCGAATTGCAAAAATTGCCAAAGAAATTGGGGTGTGGGTTGATTGAGCCATCCGAGTCCCCCGAGTTGAAATTGTGCGAAGGTGAGGGGCAGGTGGGGCAGATAGAAGAGGAAGGCAAAGGTGAGTGGCAGGAAGAGAATGTAGGAGGGGTGAAGTCCTTGGTTGTGTTCGCTCGGGTTGGGTTTGATTTTGGGTTGGATGAGAAGTAGGGCGATGAAGGATGCGCCGGCCGTGAGGCCGGCGAAATAATGGAAGTAGGCGGCGCCCGCCAGGGCGCCGCCTAACTTCACCGCGAACCAGCCCATTTTATCTGGTAACACAACATCGCCGTTCGAATCCCTATTTTTTAATAAGCCCAATACCAAATTCCACGACCCCAATACAAATGGCAATGCGAAAAGGTAAGGTCGGATCCAAATGCCCATATTCACCTGCCACCACATCAATCCCATCATCGCAACCGACCAAAAAGCCGCTTCATATCCAAACAATGTTTTGGCCATGCGATGAAATTGCCACAATACACCAATAGAAAATAGGGCTGTGAAAATACGCGGCCACAAAACATCACTGCCCGCTATTGAAATCCACCACCATATAATCGTTTGCAGTCCCGCAGGGTGTCCGTCCACCGCAACGCCTTTTTCTAAATGTGATTGCCAATCGTTAGTGGTCGATATCGCCCGGAAAACAGCGCTGAGTTCATCGTAGCCCCAAGCACGACCTTCGATCCCCAAAAATCGGAGAGCAATACTGCCCAAAATAACCAAAATCCATCCCAGCTGAAAAAAACGAGGCGTTTTCCCAAAGGAATCTTTGATTTGCTGAAAGAACATGGCTTAGGTTTTTTGCTTCGATTTTTGTGCCGAAGGAAACAGGATGTTATTCAATATCAATCGGTACCCTGGGCTGTTTGGATGAAGGTTTAAATCAGTTGGGGACTCACCCACAAAATGCTGATAATCTTCTGGGTCGTGACCTCCAAAAAACGTCCATGTGCCTTTTCCAAATTCCCCATGGAGATATCGAGCTTCGTTAAGCAAAGCGTTTTCGCCCATCACCAAGACATCGCTTCGAACCAAATGACTGCGGTAAGCTGTGGTTTGGCCCATAAAACCTTTGATGGTTTTGGTGTGGTTCTGACAAAGTATGCTGGGGATCAAATCCCATTTGGCGGAGTAGTCGAATAGGGTGAATAAGTCGTTTTCTTCGGAAACCGCCCTAGTCCTTGGGTCTACATCGATGTTGGAAAATTCATAGAAATACGGATCCAAATTCAGCGCGAAGTCCTTAAAGGCGATGCAGTTGTCGAAGTTTAACTTGCTTTGCGCATTCTGATCTGCAGGTGTGCCATCGAACATACTTTCGCAGATATCGGTGGATTCCGCTGCCATTGCTATGTCGTAGGAATCGGTGGCGCTACACATGGCAAAGAGAAATCCTCCGCCAAGCATGAAATCGCGGATTTTCTTAACTACTGCCAATTTGAGTTCTCTGTTTGATCCAAAACCGTGTTTGGTGGCCATGGCTTCGGCTTCGGCGACTTCAGATTGGTACCATGGGGAAGAGGCGTAGCTTGAGTAAAATTTACCATATTGTCCGGTAAAGTCCTCGTGGTGAAGGTGTAGCCAATCGTATTCCAGGATTTTGCCGCTAAGGACTTCATCGTCGAATATCACATCGTAAGGAATCTCGGCATAGGTGAGTACTAGGGTAACGGCATCGTCCCAGGGTTGCTTTGTTTTGGGAGAGTAGACGGCGATTTTAGGGGCATTGAGCAGTTTTACGGCGTTTAGGTTGGCCGCAGGGTCTTGGATTTGGGTGATGATGGCGTTGGCGGCGGCATCGGAAATGGTTTCGTAGGAAACGCCTCGAACTTTACATTCGCGTTCGGCGTCTTGGGTATATTGAAACATAAATGAGCCCCCGTTGTAGTTGAGCAGCCATTGAACTTCTTGTTTTTGTTTGAGCAGCCAAAATGCAATTCCATACGACTTCAGATGATTTTTTTGAGATTCATCCATGGGAATAAGAATTTGCATGGCTTGGGCCGCGCTGCTAATGGCGAAAAGTAAAAGGAGTGTAAGTTTGAGCCTCGACATGCCGTTGAAAAGCCAAAGATAATTGAAGAAAATGCGGTTTTGTTTTTATTGGAACGATTTTTCACCTATAATTGCGATGTAGTTCTGAATTGCGCGTCTGCAATCCAACCAAATCTAAGTATTATTTATCCCTTAAAATTTTTGTATACTATTATTATTTATGGCCGATAGACCAGATTTCTCTAAAATGAGTGTGGGTGATTTGCGTACCCTTGCTGAAACGCTAAGTGTTGAAAACACTGCCAAAATGAAAAAAGGCGAGTTGATTGCGAGTATTGAAATGAAGGCGACGATGGTTGCCGGCGTTAAGGATACTTCCGAGACTCCAGAAAAGCCCGTGATGAGTGAAAAGCCTTCGGAAAGTGAAACTCCAGCTGCAAATGTTGGAAACGATGCGAATGAAACCGCGGGAAATTCCGATGAGGTTGATGGAGGTAGGCGCGGCCGCAGGCCGCGCAAAACAGCCGAAGAGTTGCAAGCCGAGAAATTGGCTTCAGTGACCCCAGATGGTGAAGCGGTGCTCAGACATCCTGCCAACACAAGGCCAATCAGCCAAAACAATCCTGATTCTATCAAGCGCAACCAACAACCTAAGCCGTTTCAACGACATAGGGAAGTAGGTGCAGAAGCAGATAGAACGGCCATCGAAACTGAAAACTCAGAAGTTCGTGAGACCGGTGTAGCGCCAGTTGCAAATAATACTGAAAATCAAGAAGTTAGAGAGCCTAGGCAAAATCGTGAGGACAGAGGACCTCGTGAAAATCGCCCGGCCAGAAATGAAAATACACCGAGAGAAAATCGTGAGCCCCGCGAACAAAGAGAACCGAGAGAAGCTCGTGAGCCAAGGGCGCCGAGAGAGAATACCGCACCGCGACCTGATAATCGCGAACCAAGAGAGAATTTGTCGCCGCGCCCGGATAATCGAGAACCCCGCGAAAATGCTCCGCGCAATGAAAATCGTGAGAATACACCCCCACGAAATGAAAATCGCGAGCCAAGAGCAGAAAATCGTGAGCAGCGTACGGAGAATTCGGAAAATACCGTTTCTACGCCTACACCAAGGCCGGAACCCCAACTCACTCCTGATGAAAAGCGTAGGAAAGAGGCATTGGCACTATTTACCGACATGGATGGTGTGGTTACTACCCAAGGGGTGCTGGAAACTGTACCCGATGGATATGGCTTTCTAAGGTCTCCAGATTATAATTACGTTGCATCACCTGATGACGTATATATTCCTGGTTTTATGATCAAACAAAATGGTCTTAAAACAGGCGATACCGTTCGCGGTAGCATTCGTCCGCCAAAAGAAAATGAAAAATATTTCTGCTTGGTGAAAATCGAAAGCGTAAACGGACGTACCCCAGAAGAAGTGAGAGATCGCGTAGCTTTTGAACACCTAACGCCGTTGTTCCCTGATGAGAAATTGAATTTGTGCGATAGCGCAAGCAATTACCCCAATCGAATCATCGATTTGATATCGCCAATCGGAAAAGGTCAGCGCGGCTTGATTGTTGCCCAGCCCAAAACCGGTAAAACCTGGTTGCTGAAAGGCATCGCAAACGCCATCGCCAAAAATCACCCAGAAGTTTATATGATCATTTTGTTGATCGATGAACGTCCGGAAGAAGTAACCGACATGGCTCGTAGCGTTCGTGCGGAAGTGGTAGCGTCAACGTTTGATGAACCCGCCGATAAACACGTGAAATTGACCAATATTGTGCTTGAAAAAGCCAAAAGATTGGTGGAATGCGGTCATGATGTTGTTATTTTATTGGATTCAATTACTCGTTTGGCCCGTGCTTACAATACCGTACAACCCGCATCAGGAAAGATTCTTTCGGGTGGAGTTGATGCAAATGCACTTCATAAGCCAAAACGTTTCTTTGGTGCAGCCAGAAATATCGAAGGGGGTGGATCATTAACCATTATTGCAACAGCATTAACAGACACTGGATCGAAAATGGATGAAGTGATTTTTGAGGAATTTAAAGGTACCGGTAATATGGAATTGCAGTTGGATCGCAAGCTTTCTAACAAGCGTATTTTCCCTGCAATCGATATACTTTCTTCTAG
>CAJBVU010000280.1 GCA_903959115.1 uncultured Bacteroidota bacterium | reverse complement strand
CTAAAAGATTTGGGTCGTTGGACGAGCAAGCACGCCGAAGCCATTTACGGTTCCAAAGCGGGTATGCCTTTAGGTCATTTCTACGGGCCAAGTACGATCAGCAAGGATTCTACGATCCTGTATTTGTTTATTACGCAAGTCCAAGGTATGTCGAGGGATGACAAATACATCGAGACGGAAGAATTGGAGGATGTAATCAACGAAGTGTTGGGCAAGTCGGGGGAGGATGCCATCGAAATCGATGGGGGTTCTGGCATGGGTTGTTCGGTGATGGTGAAGGGGTTGAAAAATCAAATCGAATCGGTTCAGGTGTTGGGGACGGATTTTGTGATCAAGCCAAAAGTGGTAGGAAAAATCTCTTGGAGTTCAGTGCCTGGTACCGTTTTTATTGATGTGCCTTTTGATGCACTGGATTCTAATGTCACGGTTTTGAAGTTGAAGTTAAAAGGACCACTGAGCTTGTATCAGGGCGCGGGAGGGTTTCATTAAGCCGTGGGTATTTTTAAAAGAAAAATTGAAAAAAGGTGAAAAATCAAATTATAAATACACGTAATCAGGTTGTCAAACTGAATGGAATTAAGCTTGGGATTCTGCTATTTTTTTGTTCGATGAGCAGCGCCGTTTTGGCCCAAGAACACCATCAACAGAAGTATTATCCGCCCACGGATACTTTGGTGCAGGACAAATTGGCGGCTTGGGGTGATTTCAAATTTGGACTTTTGATGCACTGGGGACCTTATTCTCAGTGGGGGATTGTTGAAAGTTGGAGTATTTGTCCGGAAGACGAACCATGGTGCGAGCGTCGCGGGCCGTATGCCCAAAATTATTTTGAGTACAAAAAGGCGTACGAGGGGTTACAGAATACTTTCAATCCGGTGAATTTCAACCCTGAGAAATGGGCCTCCGCGGCCCGCGACGCCGGGATGAAGTACATGGTGTTCACCACCAAACACCACGACGGGTTTGCCATGTTCGATACCAAGTATTCGGATTACAAAATTACTTCGCCCAATACACCATTTCATACCAATCCAAGGGCCAATATTGCCAAAGAGGTGTTTGATGCTTTTCGCAAGGAAGGACTTTGGGTGGGGGCGTATTTCTCAAAACCCGATTGGCACAGTCCGTATTATTGGGATCCCTATTTTCCGCCCATGGACCGCAATCCCAATTATGATTTAGAGCGATATCCGGAGAAGTGGAGCAAGTTTAGGGAGTATACCACGAATCAGATTGAGGAGTTGGTCCGAGACTACGGCAAGATGGATTTGCTGTGGTTGGATGGCGGACAGGTGCAGCCGGCATCGCCCGGATCGGGTTTGTGGAAAGGGAAGGTGATCAACCAAGATATTAAAATGGACGATATCTCAAAGATGGCGCGCAGTTATCAGCCGGGGTTGATTGTGGTGGACAGGGCGGTGGAAGGACCGAATCAGAATTATCTCACTCCGGAACAGCAGATACCTCAGAAGCCACTATCGTACCCTTGGGAGACCTGCATGACGATGGGTGGGAGTTGGAGCTATGTGAAGAATGAGCAGTACAAGCCAATTGACGAGATCATTCGCAATTTGTGTTTGATTGTGTCGCGGGGTGGAAATTACTTGTTGAACATCGCACCGAGTGAAACGGGGGAGTGGGACAGTGCTGCGTACGTGCGATTGGAGGAGATTGGGGCTTGGATGAAGGTGAATGGCGATGCGATTTATGGCACGGAGCCCATCGCGCCTTATTCGCAGTGGAAGTATAAGGCCCAGGAGTGGATGTTTACTTCGAAATGGGAGAATGGGGAGTGGGTGGTCTATGCGATTTTACAGGGGAGTTACGATCTGGGCAAAACGGTCAATTTGGATTTGAGCGAATTGGCCAAGGTGTGGTCTGAACGCCGCGATTCCAGTATTTCGGCAGAGATCGCGGTTAAGGCCGTCTCGGGTTGCAGGGCTCAGTTGTTGGGATATGATGTGAAAGAGGAAAAGTTGTCGGTATTGGGCGAGCAGAAGCTTACCTTGCCCAAGGAGGTGGCCTATCAAGTCAGGAAAGTGGAATCGGAGGGGCCGCGGGGCAGTAAAATTATTAGGCCGGAATCATGCCGCGACATGCCCGCGGCGTTGGTGTGGAAATTGCGTTTTGAATAGTTTTGAAAAGAATGCGCTGGCATGCAAAAACCACATAAAACAAAAAAGGCCTCGTCATAGACGAGGCCTTTTTTTAGAATGAAGAAGTTTTGATTATCCTGCGTTACTTACGTTTACTGCATTTAAACCTTTCTTACCGTCTTTCAGTTCGAAATTAACGGTATCGCCTTCGCGAATTTCGTCTTTCAAACCTGTAACGTGTACGAAATACTCTTGACCGTCTTCGTTGTCAATGATGAAACCATAGCCTTTGCTGTGGTTGAAGAATTTAACAGAACCTGTTTTCATGAATTGATAATTAGTATTTTTATTATAAAATTGAGCGGGAAAGATAAGTCCCTTTTTTGTAAAAACAATCTTTTAATCAGTAAAATGTATAATTATTGTTGATTAAGCTGCTTCGCCTAAATATTTCATGTATCTGATGTGCGAACCTACTGCGTATGTGAAGGTTGGCATCTCGTTATACTTGACATTATACTTGGCACACAAAGGCACTAAAATCTCATTCAAAGCAGGGTAATGGACGTGGCTAATGTTTGGGAACAAGTGATGCTCAGTTTGGAAATTCAATCCGCCCATGAACCATGTCGCAAAAGGAGACTTTGTCGCGAAATTGTTGGTTGTCATTACTTGGTGAACTGCCCATTCATTTGGAAGGCGCTCTTTTGGTATGTCATACTGAGTTGCATCTTCAAAATGCGTAGTTTCAACCGCATGAGCCAATTGGAATACCAAGCTTAAAACAATGCCCATAGAGATTTGCATCGCCATGAAACAAAGGAATCCATAACCAATTCCCAAGAAATAGAGTGGTGCAACCACATACAAAGCAGTGTAAACGATTTTGGCTGACCAGAAAATCAAGTGTTCGCTCAAGGTCATTTTTGGCATCGGCTGCTCATTCACCGCTTTGTTGAAATACTTCATGAAGTCGTTGGCGTACATCCAAAAAATGATCGAAATACCATACAAGAAGAACATGTACAAATGTTGGTTCTTATGGTAGGGTTTGAAAGGTTGTGATTCACAATGGCGAAGGATAGGTGCTTTGGCGATATCATCGTCTAATCCATCTACGTTGGTCCAAGTATGATGCAATGTATTATGTTTGAACTTCCAGATAAAGGCATGACTTCCCATTAAGCTCAATGAGTTGCCGAACAATTTATTTACCCAGCCCTTAGAAGAGAACGCGCCGTGACATGCATCGTGCATTACGTTAAATCCAGTGAAAGTATGCATTTGACCGATTAAGACAAACAAAATCACGCTGCCCCACATCGGCATGGGAATGCCAACTGCTGGGATATTTAATGCAAGAATTAAGAGTATTGGTGTAGTAATAAGTGCAAATGCGGTCTTCATCCACAAGCGGATGTCGCCGTTCTTTGAAATTTTTCTAGAAGTGAAGTACTCATCAACTTGAGTCCTGAGTTCGTTGAAAAAATCGTTGCCGTTGTTTGTGAATCCTATGGGTTTGGTTGCCATGTTACAAAATTAGGTGAAATTTAATTGTCTAAGTTCAACATCACATTAAATGTCTGATTTCTTAAACAAAGAGAATGAGTTGATTGACTAAAAAACGATACCAAATCGTATTCCCGAATTGAAATTTAAATTGAGCTGACTGTTGCTTCCCATGGGGATGCTGCGCGTATCGCTGAAGGTGCCGTCAGATGTCGTAATGTTGCTATTCCCGTACTTTTGATGCGTAAAGCCATAGCCGATTTCTGTGCCAATAAAAACTCCTTTTGCCACATAAAAATCGAAACCATAGAGCAGGTTTATTCCAATGGTATTGGCTTTTGTTACTTTATTGTTAAATGCGCCACCGTTATAATAATTCTGACCATCTTTAGAATTAGTGATGTTGTATTCGTAGTTGCGTTTTCCAATGGGTAATTCAACGCCCCAATAGGGAGAAAGGCGGTGCGTATGTTTGCCATTCATTCCTTGGTGTTTTTCGAATCCCGGTGCAATAAGGGCTGTAAACTCTGTAATGCTGCGCTCCATCAAACCAGAACCTTGATTTATGATAGTTACCTCCTTGCTCTGTGTTGCCATCACACGGGTGCGTAAAACAAATTGGTTTTGGATAAATCTTCTAAATTTTATCTCTTCAATGCCAACCCGAATAGCCGAATTTCCTGTTTGCAATAACAACGTGGCTTCGGTACTCCAGTCGCCGGCATGAGCCAATGTAAATGGAGGGTAGTTTTTTGCAGGAACGGTGGTGGCTGTTGTGTCTTGTGCCT
>CAJBVU010000279.1 GCA_903959115.1 uncultured Bacteroidota bacterium | reverse complement strand
CCGCGGTAGCGGCCGGCGCTATAATCCCTCCCGGACACATACAGAACGAAAACACACCCCTACCCTGAATCTGCTCAACCAAACTGTAGGAAGAAGGCGGCAAAAACTCGCCTCGGTCATCACACTTGTATTGTATTTGATCGATAATGGCTTGAGGATGCTCTAGGCGGACGCCTATCGCGAAGGGCTTTGCTTCGATTGCAATATCCGCATCTACAAGCATTTCGAATATATCTCTCGCCGAATGGCCCGTTGCAAGAACCACTTTTTCGACTTTTTCGATGGCGCCGCCGTTTAGCCTCAAACCAACAATTCTATCGGACTCCATCACCAAACCATCCACACGGGTTTCGAAATGAATTTCCCCACCATACGCCTCGATAGTTTCCCGAATCCCTTCCACCAGCTGAGGCAGTTTATTGGTCCCAATATGAGGATGCGCATCATATAAAATAGAATCAGGAGCGCCGTGATCCACTAAACACTGCAATACCTTTTGAACCGGTCCCCGTTTGTTGCTGCGAGTGTAAAGTTTACCGTCAGAATAAGTCCCTGCACCGCCCTCCCCAAAACAATAATTACTGTCGGGATTCACCACCTTTTCACGATTCATTATCGCCAAATCTCTACGTCGTTCTTTCACCGCTTTTCCCCTCTCTAAAACGATGGGCTTAAGTCCCAGTTCTATCAATTCCAATGCACAAAAAAGACCTGCCGGACCCGCGCCAATGATGTGAACTGGCGATGCTTTTTCTACCGATTTTAGTCGATATCCATGCTCTGCCTCAACCAATTCTCCCGACCCATAGACATCCGCTGTAATCAGAAAAAACGGGGCTCGGCCCCTGGCATCCAAAGACTTCTTGCGCCATACCACCTTGCATGTATGTGTATCCAACCCCGCTGATTTTGCAAATTGCGCGTTTACCCAATCCGCATCCACCACATCTTGGGGCGAGAAATTGAGTTGAAACGATTTTGGCATCGCACAAAAATACGGGGCCCATGATGATTTTACTATCAAACAAATCAATTAAACGCTTAAAAACGAATCGCCCCAACCAAAATCAACCTCTATTTTGTAAATTTGTAAATATGAAAGAAGTGGTGGTTAGCGGCATACGTCCAACCGGAAAATTGCATTTGGGCAACTATTTTGGCGCATTCAAGAATTTTTTGAGGTTACAAGAGCAGTTTGACTCCTATTTTTTCATTGCGGATTATCACAGCTTAACTACGCATCCAACTCCCGGTGATTTAAGCGCCTCTGTAAAGCGGGTTTTGGCAGAGTATATCGCCTTGGGCCTAGATCCGGAGCAATGTACGATTTATTTTCAAAGTGATTTGCCAGAGACTGCTGAGTTGTATTTATTCTTGAATATGAATGCGTATTTAGGAGAACTAGAGCGAGTAACATCCTTCAAAGAGAAAGCAAGAACGCAGCCTGATAATATCAACGCTGGACTATTGACGTACCCTGTTTTGATGGCGGCCGACATACTATTACACCGCGGTATAAAAGTCCCTGTAGGCAAGGACCAAGAGCAACACTTAGAGATGTCGCGCACCTTCGCAAATCGTTTCAATCGACTATACAATAACGAGTATTTCCCTGAGCCCCAGGCATTTAGCTTTGAGCAGAATTTAGTAAAAGTACCCGGACTAACTGGGACCGGAAAAATGAGCAAGAGCGCTGGGGAGGCAGACACCATTTACCTCGACGAGGAAGCATCGGTGTTGAATAAGAAAATCATGCGTGCAGTGAGCGATAGCGGTCCCTCAGAACCCGGAGCACCCAAGTCTGTACCAGTTCAAAACCTCTTTGATTTAATGGGCTTGGTAAGTAACGCAGAGACCATTCAATTTTTTGAAGACAGCCATACCGCTGGTAATATCAGATACGGAGATTTCAAGAAGCAATTGGCTGCCGATATGGAGATTTTCATCGCGCCGCTGCGAGACAAAATCCAAGCAACCTTGGGCGACGAAAAACGCCTCAACGACATTGCTAAGTTTGGCGCAGAAAAAGCCCGCGTCTCAGCCCAAAAAACCATCAGAGAAGTAAGAGAAATCATCGGATTTAGCAATCGTTAATCGTCTTGAACCAACCAAACACATCAATTTCAAACCCTTTGTATTAAATTGCACCCATGCTGAATGTTTCTTTGGTTATCCCGCTGTTTAACGAAGCAGAATCACTGCCCGAATTGCACGCTTGGATCGTCCGCGTTTGTAAGCAGGAGAATCTGTCTTACGAAATCCTACTACTCGACGATGGAAGTAACGACGGGTCTTGGGAAATAATCAAAAACCTAAAGAATCAAGATGCCAATGTTCGCGGTTTTAGATTTAGAACCAACTACGGCAAAAGTGCGGCATTAAACGTGGGCTTCGCCGAAGCCAATGGTGAAGTCGTGATAACGATGGATGCCGATCTACAAGATTCGCCCGATGAAATTCCTGGCTTGATCGAAATGATCAAAACCGAAGGGTACGATGTGGTAAGTGGCTGGAAAAAGAAGCGATACGACCCTCTAAGCAAGACAATACCGACAAAATTATTCAATTGGGCCACCCGTAAAATAAGCGACCTTGAACTTCACGATTTCAATTGTGGACTCAAGGCATATCGCAACGAAGTGGTTAAGAACATAGAGGTTTATGGCGAGATGCATCGCTACATCCCGGTGATTGCCAAATGGGCCGGATTCCCTAAAGTGGGCGAAAAAGTGGTTGTTCACCAGGCACGCAAATACGGAAGCACCAAATTTGGCATGAACCGATTTGTCAACGGCTTTTTAGACCTCATGAGTTTGTTCTTTATGAGCAAATTCGGTAAAAAACCCATGCACTTTTTTGGCCTGCTCGGTGTCTTAAACTTCCTTGTTGGCCTGGCAATGGCATGCTGGATTTTGATAGACAAATTGATTTACGTCATTCAGGACAAACGCGCGCCTTTGGTAACCGATAGCCCAATATTTTACATCGGATTGGTCGCCATGATTATAGGAACACAACTCTTTTTGGCCGGATTTATTGGCGAACTGGTAAGTCGCTCCAACCCTGAACGCAATCTTTACAACATCAAAGAAACCACAGACTAATGCAGTTCGAGGGCAAACACATTGTCATCGTAGGTCCAGCCCACCCTCTTCGCGGCGGTTTGGCCACATACAATGAGCGCTTAGCCAAAGAGTTGATGCAAAAAAATCAAGTCACACTGCTCACGTTTTCCTTGCAATACCCCAACTTTTTATTTCCAGGACAATCTCAGTTCAGCGACGACCCCAAACCGGACGATTTAACGATTGATATTGCTCTAAATTCTGTAAATCCACTTAATTGGATCTCGGTAGGACGCAAATACAAAAAAATCAAGCCAGACATTATCATTTTCCGATACTGGATGCCTTTTTTTGGACCTTGTTTTGGCACATTTGCTCGTATCGTAAAAAGCAATCACCATACTCAAGTTGTTGCGATAACCGACAACATCATTCCCCACGAAAAGCGCTTTTTCGACACCCCTTTTTCGAAATATTTTTTGCCTGTTTTGGATGGTGCGGTTGCCATGAGTCGAAAGGTATTGAAGGATTTACAAGATTTCCCACTGAGCAAGACAGTTGAGAAAACAGGGTATCATGCGCATCCGCTTTACGACAATTTTGGTCAAGCAGTCTCAAAGTCTGAGGCTTGCACAGCATTAGGATTAGATGCAAACAAAAGGTATGTCTTATTCTTTGGATTCATCCGAAACTACAAGGGGTTGGACTTATTGCTAGAAGCGATGGCTCTACTACCCGAATCGTTGAAGGATGTCAATTTGTTGATCGCCGGCGAATACTACGAAGACAGTGCGCCTTACGATAAAATCATCGCAGAGAAGCAATTAGAAAACAGGATTGATTTACACACCAAATTCATTCCGAACGACGATGTGAGATTATACTTTTCAGCAGCGGATATTGTCGCTCAGCCCTATCGCAACGCCACCCAAAGCGGGGTTTCTCAGATAGCCTATCATTTTGGCACGCCCATGATCATTACCAATGTAGGTGGACTATCGGAATTGGTTCCACATGGTGAAGCGGGATGGGTTTGCGAGCCTACGTCAGAATCATTGGCCGCCGCGATTGTCTCAATGTACGAACCAAATCGACTCGACCACATCCGAAATTCTCTAAAGGAGCTCAAGAAGCAATTCAGCTGGCCTTCCATGGTGAAGGCTTTGGAAGAGGTCACGAATTAAGTTGTAGACATCGATTATTCTATTTTATCCTTGCAATTAATAACGGCTCATGATTCAGCGCGCCTCAATTTCAAGGACCTAAGGTCTGAAGAAAGGACATTACAAATACAACTACCAAATGATTGTGGAACGCCTGTGAACAACTTCACCGGCATTTTTCATTTAACTAACTATTGGATAACACATTGGTAATAATGTAAACTAAGATTGCATGGAAATATAACAAACCAACAACATGCTTAACACTACAATCGTAAACGGAACCGAAGTCATGGAAATTTTCGGGTTTGCCTTTATCGGAGGAAATTGGATTCCTCTGAAATAATTACGGGCTCCATTCACTATCTTTGCACCCTCCTAGAGAGGTGTCCGAGTGGTCGAAGGAGCACGCCTGGAAAGTGTGTAAACGCCAAAAGCGTTTCGAGGGTTCGAATCCCTTCCTCTCTACAACAAACCCAGTTTTAACCCTCTTTTTCCCCGAATTCTAGCGAATTTGGGGTTTTTTATGCCATTTTGGGTCTGAAATTAACTTATTTGCTCCTACGCTAGGTGAGTGATTCGGTGGACCAAAATCCAAATCGAAAAAAGTCCACCTAGGGCCTCTACCTCGTTAATTCTTGATACTCATAGAATGTAGACTACCTTCCGCCCCAATTGCTATTGAACAGATATATCCAGACACCGCAAGCTGCGACAAAACCTGATTCCGCAATAATAAAAGCATTGCAAAATCTGCGCTTTGGCAGATCAACTAAAATCACCTCTCCATAACCAGTTGATTCCACTGTAAACTCTTGTTTGTAACGTTCCTTGAAAGGCCATTTTCTATTTTGAGTTACCGCAAATGAGTGGTTACCCACAGGAATATTTCGTATTGTAAAACGGTTAAACACTGGTGCCCCCACTACTCTAAGCTTGATTGAATCATCAATCACGATCTGAAAATCCTTTAATCGCTTCGTAGTAAGTTTCACTGTTGATGTATTCTCTGGATTGTCCAAGTAATGATAATTTGGAAATAGACCAAGAACTGTTTGAGCGCTACCGGAGCCGAAAAACGTAAAGAGTGCGACATATAAAAACAGACTTCTCATGAAGCGAAAGTAATAAACAACCAGTAATAAACACACAATTACGGAATAACGAAAAATAAGAAAGACGGTTACACGGTGTTTCGCAATTAACAGTTCTTTAAATCACCAAATCTCCCTAATTTGCCGTCTCAATCATGGGCGAGGCAAAAAAAATCGAAATCACCAATTTCCTATTGATTTGGGTCACTCTGTTTTTTGCATTTCAATTCCCATTCCAACTGTTTCTGTTCTCTTATGCCATTCTCGGGCCGCTCCACTACCTAACCGAAATCAACTGGTTGGATAAGAAGAATTACTTCTTGGCGCATCAAAACGACAAAAAACACTACCTCAAAGCGGTGATCGTTTCACTGCTCTTGCTTACAATCACATTCGCATTTTTTGAATTGGGGAAATGGGAATTCACCAAACCCCTGCACGCATCAATCCTATCATCGAACGTTGCAGCACCAATAAACATCTATACCCAATGGAGCTTTTCGGCCCTTTTTGTTGTATTCATTTTCGCCGTAGCCTTCGTCGCCACCCCACAACGAATCAACCGTTTACTGATCATCGGAATCTGCGCGATGTCTACCCTCTTCCTATACAAATTCACCTTTTTTGCCGTCTGTTTTGGCATATTTCTGCCCACCATTATCCATGTATTTCTCTTTACGATACTCTTCATGTGGTCGGGCGCCAAAAAAAGCCATTCCACTTGGGGCTACATTAATGTCGTTTCGATGTTCTTCGTCATCATCGTGATTTCAGCCAAAGAAAACCTCGTCCTTCCATCAAATACCTCTCAATCCACTTTCGAAACGTTTATCGCGACGAATTTCCATCAGGTAAATTACGCAATAACCCGACTACTGGGACATGCCGATGGAACCAATTGGAACCTGCAACTCCCCATCGTATGGAAAGTTCAAACCTTTATCACCTTCGCTTATACCTACCACTACCTCAATTGGTTCTCTAAAACTTCCGTTATCCAATGGCATAAGATAGATAAGAAAAAAATGTACATCACCCTCATTTTATGGGCGATTTGCTGCTTCATGTTCTATTTCAACTATCGCATTGGATTGGCAGCGATTTATGTGTTAAGCATGTTGCACATCATCCTAGAATTCCCTCTCAATATCTCTTCGATTCGGAGTCTTTTGCGGAGCGATGAAAAAGTTGTAAAAAAATAATGGCGCTTGAAAAAATGAAATCCAAGTTAAATCAACCCATAGTTTTTTGGATTGCGATATTCTTTTTGATTCGATGCATCGGCATCACCAATCCTCCGTTGGACGTAGCACACAATTGGCGACAAACCACAGTAACGATGGTGGCACGGAATTACTTTGAATCTGGCGGACACTTCTTCTTCCCACAAATTGATGTCGCCGGAGAAAAAACGGGCATCACCGGAATGGAATTCCCCCTACTCAATTACCTCATTTATCTCGTATCAAAAGTGTTCGGCTACGCACATTGGTATGGCAGATTAATCAACTTGATTATCAGCAGCTTCGGCATCTATTATTTCTACCTACTGGTAAAAAAACACATCCACGATAGCAGTGCCTTCCCTTCCGCGATGCTGTTACTTGGATCGATTTGGTTTGCCTATTCCCGTAAAATCATGCCCGACACCTTTGCGATGAGTATTCTCATTTGGGGCATTTACCAAGGGCTAGAATATCTAAAAAGTGGCAAAAACTGGAAGTTATTATTCTCCATCATCGGCATAACTCTGGGGGTACTATGCAAATTACCAATGATTTTCGCTGTTGTTCCACTTGCCCTTTTATGGTTTGATAAAAGCCATCCTAGAATGCGGATTTACGCCTTTTTTGGCATCCTTGCGCTCGCCGTTGGGCTCTCCTTTCTTTATTATTTTCAATGGGTCCCCTACTTGAACGAAAAGTTTGGGTTTGTCCATTTTTTCATGGGAAAATCGGTCCAAATTGGGGCGATGGAAATTCTAGCGAATTGGAAGGACGTAATCGAAAAATACTACCTAGACGCACTCCATTTTACGGGTTTCGCGGCTTGGCTTGTTGGACTGTTATTATTGTGGAAGCACAAAAATCAGCAGCCCACATTATTCTACACCATTGCCTTAGCTACACTTGCATTTTTTGGCATCATGCTCAAATCAGGGACAACTTTTGCGATTCACAGTTACTACATCGTCCCCTTTGCTCCCGTGATGGCTTTGGTTGCAGGATATGCCCTTACTTTCTGTAAAACCCAAAAAATCCAGCACATCCTCCTCTTTATCATCATCGCTGAAAACGTACTGAATTGGCAGCATGACTTTAGGATTAAACCAGCGTATGCGGGTTTTGAAAAACTTGGGGGCCACTTGGACAGCCTCGGCGCCAACCGCAAAGATTTGATATTCGTCAATAGCAAAGAAGTCCCCACCACGCTGTATTTTGCCCACAGAAAAGGCTGGTGCAATCACAACGATTGGATTATGGCCCCCGGCAGAATCGACTCTCTCGCTAATTTGGGATTAAAATGGATTGTTGTCGCAAAAACCGCCTTTGGAGAACCCTTACCATCAAACAACCTCCCCATAATTCAAAGGTTCGAAAATGAACATTATCAAATTTATTCATTGGGCAAATAACCGTGATGTAAACGATGTGTTTGGGAAACAAACATCTCCTCTCGGCAACCAAATCGCATCAAACCCAACAGATCCGGGTGATTGATTGATATTAATCATATTCATTGATGAGGTAAATCATGGACAAAGACTTTGAGATGTAAGATCTTCGTTTCACTATGGAAGCAAAAATCGCACAGCAGTATTTACTTGAATTGCATCAAACCAACAATCAGTGGCTATCTGAATTGGCATTGGCCCAAGACGAAATCATGACTTACGAAAATCGGTTGTCCGAAGTGGATGCCGCCAACACGCATAAAGAGGTTTTGGCAGAGGTAGAGCATTTTCAAAACCAATTCATCCGCCACAAAGAAGTAATTGATGAGTTAAAGGCGGAAATTCATCATTTTGAAACCCATTTGGCAAATTTGGCCAAAATCAACAATGTGGCCACGGATCATAGGAAAACGGAAGAAAACAAGAGTCTTATCGACGAAATGGGTCAGTTTAGGAAGATTTTTGGAGAATTACGGATCGAATTTTTGAAATTTTTGGCACGTACATATTGAAGGGGGTTTTTGTACCTTTGATTCAACATGACACTCACTTACATCTATTTAGGCGTTGCCGCTCTGATATTGCTGGCATCCATCCAAACTGTTCAACAAGGAAGCATCGCGATCATTACCATGTTCGGTAAATACCGTAGAATTCTATATCCAGGACTGAATTTAAAGATTCCTTTTCTTGAGGTCATCTATCGTAAAATATCCATCCAAAACAGAAGCATCGAGTTGGATTTCCAGGCGATTACACAGGATCAGGCAAACGTTTACTTTAAAGCGATGTTGCTTTATTCGGTATTCGATAATCGCGAAGAAACGCTGAAAAATGTGGCCTTTAAGTTTGTTAACGACCGCGATTTTATGACTGCGCTGATCAGAACGATTGAAGGTTCGATCCGCGGATTTGTTGCCACCAAAAGACAAGCTGAAATCTTGGCACTTCGCAAAGAAATCGTAGAATCGGTAAAGGAAGGGATTGATGCCGTTTTAGAGTCATGGGGTTATCATTTGATCGATTTACAGTTGAACGATATCACTTTTGATGAAGTTATTACCAAGAGTATGGCGCAAGTAGTGGCATCGTCTAATTTGAAAGCGGCCGCAGAGAATGAAGGTCAGGCCTTGTTGATTACCAAAACCAAAGCCGCTGAAGCGGAAGGAAACGCCATCAAAATATCAGCCGAAGCCGAGAAAATTGCTGCGCAGTTGAGGGGTGAAGGTATCGCATTGTTCCGCAAAGAAGTTGCTAAGGGCATGAGCGATGCAGCCATCGAAATGAAAGAGGCCGATTTAGATTCTTCTTTTTTGCTATTCAGCATGTGGACGGAAGCGATCAAGAACTTTGCATCAGACGGCAAAGGCAACGTAATTTTCCTTGATGGATCAACCGACGGGATGAACAAAACCCTGAAGGAGATGATGGCGATGAATCAAATTGAGGCAAGCGCCGGAAAATCCACCAAGAAAAACTTAGGATAATCCGACTACTCTGGAATCACGCATTCACCCATGATTTTGTGATCTTCAATAATTGGCTCCACCGTAATTACCGGGGGTTTGGTGATTTTTACCTTCCCTTTTATATAGGTTTTTTCAGATGGCGGCACTGTTTTCGGGGCAGCGGGATTTACCTTT
>CAJBVU010000278.1 GCA_903959115.1 uncultured Bacteroidota bacterium | reverse complement strand
TGTTGAAAAAAAATATATATTTGCAAATAATACACAATATCTGTCGTTATTAATAACTAAGAATGCAAACCGTGTTAACAAAAAATCGCACTTGGATTTGGGCAATCGCAGCCATTGTGGCTACTAGCGCCTGTACTACTAAGAATGTCAGCAAGACCACCGGCCAAGGATACAACAATCCTAAATGGGGTGGATTTGCCAATCCTAAGTACAAAGGTCAAGAAACTGGTCCTGGATTGGTATTGGTTGAAGGTGGATCTTTCACCATGGGGTCTACGGAAAAGGATCTTCAATTCGACAATAACAATGCTGAAAGAACAGTTACAGTAAACTCATTCTACATGGATGAAGCAGAAGTAAGCAACTTACAGTACCGTGAATACGTGTATTGGTTGATGCGCACTTATGTCAGCTACCCTGAAGTTTATCAACGTGCCCTCCCTGATTCATTATGTTGGAGAAGCAAATTGGCATACAACGAACCTTTCGTTGAATACTACTTCCGCCACCCCTCATATAAAGACTATCCCGTGGTTGGTGTAAATTGGTCACAAGCCGCAGAATTTGCACAATGGAGAACTGAGCGTGTGAATGAAATGATTTTAGACCGTGAAGGAATTGTAAAGTTTGATATCGTAACTGATAACAACGACGATAACACATTCCACACACGCACTTACTTAGCGGGTCAATATGATTTCATTAAAAAAGGCAAAAAGCCTCTGAGCGACTTCAGCAAGAAAAAGAAGAAAGATCAAAAGCGCTTTAAGGTATTGATGGAAGATGGTATTATGTTGCCAGAATATCGTTTACCAACTGAGGCTGAATGGGAATATGCTGCTCAGGCTAACGTTGGCGAAGTTACATTCAACAATATCGATCAAAAGAAAATCTATGGTTGGACTGATTATACAATCCGTATTAAGGAAGAGCAAGAGAAAGATCGTGGTAAAATTCGTTTGAATGCCATGGTTGGTAAGGGTGATTTCGGTGGTGTTGCAGGTGGTCCTTTGAATGATGGAGGTTTCGTACCTACTCCCGTAGTTTCATATTGGCCAAACTCTTATGGTTTGTACAACATGGAAGGTAACGTAGCCGAGTGGACAATGGATGTTTATCGCCCGTTGTCTCAAGAAGACTTCGATGCGTTCATGCCTTTCCGAGGTAACGTATACAAGACCTTGGTATTGGATCAGTACGGAGTAATCGAACAAAAAGATTCATTGGGTCGTTTGGTATACCGAGATGTAACTGAGCGTGAAAACGTAAACCGCAGAAACTATAAGAAATCTGACAACATCGGTTTCAAGGATGAAGAGAACTACAATAATGGTGATATGACTTACGAATACGGTGTTACCTCTTTAGTAAACAACAAAGCCCGTGTTTACAAAGGCGCATCATGGAACGATCGCATCTACTGGGCATCTCCAGGAACCCGTCGATTCTTAGATGAAAAGCAAAGTCAGTCTAACATTGGATTCCGTTGTGCAATGATACGCATTGGTTCTCCAGTGGGTAACGGCAAAAAGAAATATAATAACTTGCCTAGCTCTGGAATCGACAAAAAGACCAAGCGTCGCAGATAATTGATATTAATCAAAAGTGAAAAGGGCCGCTCAATGAGTGGCCCTTTTTGTTTCGCGAATATTTTATTCAATAAACATTGAATCATAATTAATTGTGACCACTTCTGTAATGCAATACAGTTGAGGTGATTGATCTCAGAAGCACCCGGAGAATCCATTGAAACACCTAAAAAAAGAAAAGCCCCGTTTCCGGGGCTTTTGTGTGCTCTTGGAGCGAGAAACGAGACTCGAACTCGCGACCCCAACCTTGGCAAGGTTGTGCTCTACCAACTGAGCTATTCTCGCTTGTGATTTGATCTCTCAAACGTGGTGCAAAAATACGTCAAACTTTTCTATTCGTCAAGTAGAAAAGAAAAAAAATAAAAAAGGCAGTCCTGTAAGCCGGGTTCTGTACTCAGGTTGCCCTGAGCTTCTATCATTGATCTGGGATGTTACTCACGCAACACCTCTATCGGTCTACCCTCCTGGCCTGCCTAAGCAATTGAACGGGCCGCCCAAGACCAGGTTTATTTGACCTTTCAACCCGTAAGGTTTGTCCCAATCCTGAATCACTCCAGAACGAGTGGGCTCTTACCCCACTTTTTCACCCTTACCTCTCGAAAGAGGCGGTTTTGCTTTCTGTGACACTTTCTGTCATCCTAGGCCGAAGCCTAAAATGCCTTCTTATTAGGAAGTACGGCGCCCTTTGTTGCCCGGACTTTCCTATTCGCTTTTACGAATCGATAGAACGGACTGCCAAGATTCAAAGGTAACACCGAATTTGGTGGAAAACACAAGGCTACATCAATAAGACGATTTCTTATCTTTGTAATCTAGCAGTATGGAAACACAATTTGAGGCAGTCATAGGACTTGAAATTCACGTTCAATTACAAACCAAGAGCAAAGCCTTCTCGTCGGATAGTATCGAATATGGCGCGTTACCAAATACACAGGTGAGCCCCATTAGTTTAGGTCATCCCGGAACACTTCCAATGCATAACCGCGCAGCCATCGACAATGCTATTAAAATGGGATTGGCATTGAATTGTGATATCCGTGAAGTGAATCGTTATGCCCGTAAAAACTATTTCTATGCCGATTTACCGAAGGGATATCAAATCACTCAGTTCGATACCCCATTGTGCGATAACGGTGCCGTAGAGATCAAATTGGGCGATGGCACGGTCAAAGAAATTCGCCTTACCCGCATCCATATGGAAGAAGATACGGGGAAAAGCATGCACGACCAAGACCTTTATGATACTTTGGTAGATTATAACCGCGCTGGTACAGCCCTCATTGAAGTCGTTACCGAGCCCGATGTAAAATCTGGGGAAGAAGCCTATGCCTTCGTGACAGAAATTCGTCGTTTGGTTAGATACCTCGACATCTGCGATGGAAATATGGAAGAAGGAAGTTTGCGTTGTGATGCAAATATTTCTATCATGCCTAAAGGAAGCAAAGTGTTTGGCACCAAGGTAGAAGTGAAAAACATGAACTCCATCTCCAATGTGAAGCGCGCCATCGACTTCGAAATTGCACGTCAGACAGAAGTACTCAATAGTGGAGGGATTATCCAAGGCGAAACGCGTGGATTTAATGGCCTCAACGGAAGTACGTTTAGCTTGCGTAAAAAGGAAGCCATCAATGATTACCGATATTTCCCTGAACCCGATTTGCCCCCTACAATTGTCACCAAAGAATACATCGCCCAAGTAAAATCAGGAATGCCAGAATTGCCCGCTACCCTATACAACCGCTTCACACGTGAGTATGGATTGAGTGATTACGACGCTTCGGTTTTGGTTGACGACAAGCACAGTGCGCTTTATTTTGAAAAGGTTGTTGGAATATCGCCAAGATATAAACAAGTCAGCAATTGGATTTCCGGCCCAATACGCGGTTATTTAAACGAGAATGCACTGAGCATGGATGAATTCCAACTATCGCCTGTTCAGATTGCTGAAATCATAGAACTCATAGAAGCCAACAAAATCAGTCATACCGCTGCAACGCAACAGCTCTTCCCTGCCCTAACAAAGCAATCTGGGTCATCTGCTACAGCTTTAGTTGAATCTTTGGGCTTGGCCAATATCACCGACACTTCTTTTATCGATGAGATTGTTCAAACGGTATTGTCCGAATTCCCTGGAAAAGTGGCTGAATACAAAGCAGGAAAAGTGGGCTTGATGGGCTTGTTTGTTGGAGAGGTTATGAAACGCTCACAAGGCAAAGCGGATCCAAAAACAGCAAATACATTGGTAAAACAGGCGTTAGACAGTAATTAAGTACGTGATATGGGGGTGCCTCAAACATATTATATTGGCGGGAGGCACATCATAATGGAGCGCACTTTCAAACAGATTTTATTATGGACCATTGTCTGCGTTGTGAGTCTTTGGGGATCACCTTCAGTTGGCCAAAATTCACCAGCGATTCCGAATTCCCAATTCAAAAACAGCCAACGATTAGATTCAAACGATGTATCGCCAGGTGTCTTTATCTTACCTAACAATCCTAAAAAACTGCCATTCCTTGATACATCGGTTAATTTAATTCAGTCGAATCAAGTGAGTACCATTATTGACATTCTAGGGACCTACGAATCAAGAACAACGAGGGGTAAAACGATCTTCCACATTGGCGACGAGCAAGTTGCCAGCTTAGCGACGAGTTTTCATAAGGGCTTGATGGGCAATGCGGCAACGCCGGGTCTGTTTTTTCCCAGCACATTGGCAAATCATTCGATTCCCACAGATATAAAAACGAGTCATACTGGATTATGGACTTACGCCACGCCAAGTGAAACCAATCGTTTGTTACCCGCAGGCATAACGGGCTATGTGGCACAGACCTCCGAAACAGGCAGCACCATTACAATACAAATTCCGCCGCATTATCAACGTGTTTCGGATCGATTCATATTGTACTGCGATCGCAGTGAGATGAGCTTTGATATTGTGATTCAAACTTGTTCCGGCAGAAAATCAGACGGAACACCAATCAACCCAATAAAACGAGAATTTGGCAGTGATCCGGGATATAGAACAGGAATGTTAGCTATAGAATTAGGGCTAACGGCAGGAGTAAAAGAAATTCTGATCACATGCAAAAAAAACAAACCAACGCAACAAAACTTTACCTTGTGGGGTGTCTCGTTAACAAATAGTGCGTCGCTCCAATTTCATAGCATCGGAATGAGAGGATCCGGATATTCAGATTTACTCAGATTGGAGCAGTTCTTTGAACAATTAGCGGAAATAAGCCATCATAACTCGAATGATGCACATTCAATGGGCCCCGACATTATTTTACTTGATTTTGGATTGTACGACAATTACAGAGCCCAAGAAAGTGAGTCGATCTATCTCATACCCTTAATCGGCTGTATAGCCAAGTTGAAGAACTTTGCTCCCTCGGCTAAAATTGTGATTTGCATTCCCCAAGATTGTATACGCGGTGGAAGAACGTTACAGACATTTGAAAAATTTGAACAGGCTGTTATCAATCTGTGTAAAACTGAGCGTGTTGCCTATTACGATTGGTTCCGCGTTGCAGGAGGAAAATACTCTGCTCAATATTGGTCTGATTATCAATTATTTAGACCCGATGGACTGCATTTGGAAGAAACCGGAGAAAACTTAAAATCACAGTGCTATGTCTCAGCATTTCAGCAAACCCAAAACCGGTACTCAAACGGCTACCGTCAATTTAGCCTACCCATAGACAGCAGCAAACGTTTAGCATTTAGAACCAGAGACACCCTAAGCAAAAACGTATTGGTCTCGGAAGTTTGGCGATACCATGTGGTTAGACGAGGTGAAACCGCTTACAGGATTGCGTTACGATACGGAATTACCGTTGCTCAATTGAAAGATTGGAATCATCTGCGCAGTTATAACATCGCCGCTGGAACTCGATTAAAAGTGGGTAAAATATCCATTGCCACCAAATCTGACCCAATTCAAGCGGTGGAAGTAAAAGACAGCACTGAGTCGGAATCTAGTTCTGATTTGACGCCAGTAATTGCCGGAAAATCTCCAATAAAAAACACACAAAAACTGGAACCTGGAAACACGCCAGAATCCAATACAATTAACCCTATCAATGGTAGAACTGATAGTGCAACTGGTGTTTCAGCTTTGCCAAAGTCTAATACCAGACCAACAAACAGTAACAGTGCGCAAAAAATAAAATATCACAAAGTTCAGCCAGGACAAACGTTATACTCAATTTCCAAAGCCTACGGAATGGACGTTGAAACGCTTAAGCGCTTGAATGGTTTGAGGAGTAATAATCTAGCCGTAGGCAGACTACTCCGGGTTCGATAAAAACTATTAAACCATTGTAGATTGGGTTTCGTCTAATGGTGATTATACCTAGTTAATTAATACCGATATTTGTAAAACATGCGCTTTCCTATTCCAGCAAATACTATTTCCAGGTTTTTATTGATCTGTCTATCAGTTTTATTCTCCATTCATGCCAACGCTCAATCCGAGAACAATCCACCTGCCGGCAGAGGCCGTGGCGGATTTAGAGTAATTGGAACGGGCAAAGTGGTTGGATCGAGCGGAAATCCAATAGCCGCGGCCACCGTCACCATTTTATATCCAAAAAGCTTCGACCAATTTGAGAAATCAAATACCAACAATTTTGCTTGGTCTGATACATCAAACTATAAAAGAAAGAAATCGACAACATCAAACGACATCGGTCAGTACCAAATCAATGTCAATCTAAGAGCGTTTGCACCCGAAGGCAGCGATTTCTCTTGGATGATGTCGGAGCTTCAGAACCCTGATTCCAAAGCATTCTATTTTCTATTGGTGGCACAACAAAATGATGGCAAAATCACAACTCAGTGGCTTAATCTATTGAGTTTGGTTAATCTAAAGCAAATGCCCCCACCCGAAGGCGGTTTTGAATTCAATATTCCCGACATGATTTTGTTGAACAAAGAGGAATCGATGACTGCTGTTGAAATCAAGACCCAGGCGGTGTTGATAAAAGGCGACACGACCGAAATCAACGCAAACAACTACAAGGTTAACCCAGATGCTACAGCAGAGGACCTTGTCGGCAAAATGCCAGGCGTAAGTTCATCAAACGGACAAATTCAGGCCCAAGGTGAGACGGTAAAAAAAGTATTGGTGGATGGCAAGCCTTTCTTTGGCGAGGACCCCAATGCGGCATTGAAAAACCTGCCTGCAGATGTGGTTGGAAAAATCCAAATTTATGATGCAAAATCTGAACAGAGCTTATTCTCTGGGATTGATGATGGGAATACTACGAAGACGATGAATATCATCACCAAAAGTCAGTTCAGAAATGGCCTATTTGGTCGGGGCTTCGCTGGCATTGGTCAATCCATCGAAGGAACGGGCGACCAGACGAAATACAAAGGCGGAATTACCATCAATTCTTTCCACGGCAATCGACGACTCACGTTTCTAAGCCAAATCAACAATATCAATGAGCAGAATTTCTCCTTTGAAGATTTGATGGGAAGTATGGGCGGTGGCGGAACTCGCGGTGGCGGAATGGGTGGAATGGGAAGTCGCGGCGGCATGGGAGGCGGAGGCAATTTCTTTACCGGCAACCAGAGTGGAATTACAACAACGCGTGCGATTGGCTTGAACTACAGTAATCAATGGGGTAAGAATGTTGAACTAAGCGGTAGTTATTTCTTGACCTCCACTGCAAATATCAATAGCACTGAAACAAATCGTAATTACATCGTTGGCGACCCCGTAAATGGTACAATCAATTATTTGGAGACCAACCCAAGTAATACTGACAATTTAAGTCATCGTGCAAATTTACGATTGAATTGGAAACTGGATTCTACCAACTCTTTGTTAATCGAGCCGAAGATTTCTTTTCAGCAAAATACCAGTGAAAATCCCCTATCGGCGAACACAATCAATGGCTTGAACGAAACGATTTCCAGATTATCGAATTTTACAAATACGCAGACCGACGGATATAGGGCATCGAGCAATATTTTGTATCGACATTCATTCAAAAAGAAAGGTCGAACCTTTTCTACTGAGATCAATCCAGGGATTAACGGACAAGCCGGAAATACGATTTTGGCCAACTCGAATTATTTCATTTCCGATACTACTTCCCGCGATCAAAAAACAGATCTTTTGAAAAACACCACTACTTTCAGTGGAAACATGACATTCACCGAATCGTTGGATTCCAATAATTTTATAGCGGCTACGGTTTCTACCAACATCAATCAGAATAACAATGATCGATTGGCGTATTTGATGGATGCGGCCACATTAGGATACACTAGATTAGATACTTTCTTCTCGAGTAAATTCATCAATGGGTATTCACAGCACAAAGCTGGGATAAGCTATCGTTATCAAACCTATATATGGAACATTACAACAAGCTTAGATGGGCAATTGGCGTTGTTAGACGGACAGCAGTCTATG